>JBEANP010000283.1:0-3594 GCA_041165385.1 Pseudomonadota bacterium
GTTGGTGATCCACATCTTGTTGCCGTTGAGCAGGTAGTAGCCGCCTTTGTCTTCTGCCTTGAGCTTCATGCTCAGTACATCACTGCCCGCACCGGGCTCGCTCATAGCCAAAGCACCCACATGCTCGCCGCTGATAAGTTTGGGCAGGTACTTGGCGCGCTGGGCGTCAGTGCCGTTGCGCTTGATCTGATTGACACACAGATTGCTGTGCGCGCCGTAGCTCAGGCCTACCGAGGCGCTAGCGCGAGAGATTTCTTCCATCGCAATCATGTGCGCCAAGTAGCCCATGTTGGCGCCGCCGTATTCCTCGCCTACGGTAATGCCCAATACGCCCAAGGAACCCATTTTTTGCCATAGGTCCATGGGGAATTGGTCATTGCGGTCAATGTCAGCGGCACGCGGGGCAATTTCTGCTTGGGCAAATTCACGCACTGCATCGCGCAGGGCATCGATGTCTTCACCGAGTTGAAAGTTCAGGCCGGGCAGGTTGTTCATGCTTGTCTCCTTGTATTTTCGAAAAATGAATAGGTCAGTAGGTTTTGGGCACGGGCATCAGGGTTTGCTGCATCACGGCGCAAGGACTTTGCTTGCCGTTGGCGTCAAGGTGCACCAGCTCTGCCGTGGTCACGATGACGCGCCGCCCAGCCTTCACCACGCGGCCAGTGGCACGCAATTCGCCGTCTTGAAAGCTGTTCAGGAAGTTGACTTTGTATTCCACGGTGGTCACTTCCATACCCTCAGCGGCCACCGTCAGCCCGGCATAGCCGCCGGCAATATCAGCCAGTGCGCCCATGGCACCGCCATGAAAACCGTCTTGCTGCTGGGTGACTTTGTCAGAGTAAGGCAAGGCCAGCTCCACCAACCCCAGCTCCACACGCATTAGCCGCACACCCAAGTGACGCATCATGCCTTGGCGGCTTAGGCTGGCCTGCACGCGGTCCCACAATGCGTTGGGTTGGACGACTTCAGGCTGCGTCATTTTTGGCACCCGTTTTCTTGAGCAAGTGGCGCGCTTCGCGCTGGTGCTCTTTGATCTCGTCGAGATTGGACTGCAAATCGGCCATTTGCTCCTCTATTTGCTTGCGGTGCGCTGCCAGCACATCCAAAAACTTGGTGAGCTGCGCGCCCGTATCGCGTGGGCTGTCGTACATGTCGATGATGTCTTTGGCCTCGGTCAGAGACAGACCCAGGCGCTTGGCGCGCAGGGTCAATTTGAGCCGTGTGCGATCACGACCGCTATAGACCCGGCTGCGCCCGCCGGGGCCGCTACGCTCGGGCTCCAGCAGCCCCAAGTCTTCGTAAAAACGAATGGCCCGGGTGGTAAGGTCGAACTCTTTGGCCAAGTCGCCGATGGTGTATGTGGTTGTCATAAATCAGGTCACAACGTGCGCGACAGAAGGTTGCCGCAACCCTGCCTACAATGCCGTTATCAATTGACGTTTACGTAAACGTCAATTATGAAACAATTTTTTGTATCCTCCCGCCCTATGAATGAACTGGAACAGCAACTGCACTACCCCCTGGGTGACGCTTTGCCTGACATTGGTGGCAGCATCACGGTAGCGCCGGGCGTGAAATGGATCCGGATGTCGCTGCCCTTTGTGCTCAACCACATCAACCTGTGGCTGCTGCGTGACGAGATGAACGGCGTACAGGGCTGGAGCGTAGTGGACTGCTGTATTCACAACGACGCGGCCAAGGCGCAATGGGAAGCCATCTTCGCCAATGAGCTGGACGGCCTTCCGGTGCTGCGCGTGATCGTCACCCACATGCACCCCGACCACATTGGCCTGGCCCATTGGCTGTGCCAGCGTTGGAAAGTAGCTTTGTGGATCAGCGCTGCCGACTACCAGGTAGCCCGCTTTGCGTGCATGGGGCCCACCGCCTTTGGCGGCGATCTTGCGGCAGATTTCTTTGCCTCCCACGGGCTCAATGCGCCGGACATGGTGGCGCAAATTCGTGGGCGCACCAACTACTTTCCCTCATTGGTGCCTTCGGTGCCCGAGAGCTATCACCGCATGCTGGATGGTGGCAAGCTGCACATCGGTAGCAACACCTGGCGCTGTATCAGTGGCTACGGCCACGCGCCGGAGCATATCGCGCTGTACTGCGAAAACCTGAATGTGATGATTGGCGGCGACATGATGCTGCCGCGCATCTCCACCAACGTAAGCGTGTACGAGCAAGAGCCCGAGGCCGACGCGCTGGCGCTGTTTCTAGACTCCATCGACAAGTTCAAGGTCTTGCCCGAAGACACGCTGGTGCTGCCCTCACACGGCAAGCCCTTTGTGGGCATGCATACCCGCATCACGCAACTGCACGAGCACCATCGCGATCGCCTGGACGAGGTGATTCAGGCATGCGCTGAGAATCCCTGCAGTGCAGCAGACATCCTGCCCGTGCTGTTCAAGCGCGCCATGGATACCCACCAAACCACTTTTGCCATGGGCGAAGCCATTGCCCATTTGCATGCATTGTGGTTCGAGGCAAAGCTGGTGCGCACACGCGATGCTGACGGGGTTTTTCGGTTCAGCTCCCGCGCATGAACGACGCCTGAGGTATGGTCTCGATTCTGCATTTTTAGGCTAACAACATGATTGACCTGTACTACTGGACCACGCCCAACGGCCACAAGATCACGATGTTTCTGGAAGAGGCCTGCCTTCCCTACCGCGTGCACCCGATCAACATCAGCAAGGGCGAGCAATTCGCGCCTGAGTTTTTGAAGATTGCGCCTAACAACCGTATTCCCGCCATCGTGGACCAGTCCCCGGCCGACGGCGGTGCGCCAATCTCCATTTTTGAATCGGGTGCCATTCTGCAATACCTGGCCGACAAAACCGGGCGCTTCGTTGCGCAAGACTTGCGCGGCCGCAATGTGGTCCTGCAATGGCTGTTTTGGCAGATGGGCGGACTAGGCCCCATGGCCGGGCAGAACCACCATTTTGTGCAATACGCGCCGGAACAATTGCCCTACGCGATTGACCGCTACGTGAAAGAAACCACCCGCCTGTACGGCGTGCTGAACAAGCAGCTGGCCGATGGACGCGACTACATCGCCGGTGATTACTCGATTGCCGACATGGCGTGCTACCCCTGGGTGGTGCCGCATGAGCGCCAACGTCAGAAACTGGAAGACCACCCGTTTCTCGCCGCGTGGTTCAAGCGCATTGCCGAACGGCCTGCAACCATCAGGGCCTACGAAGTTGCAAAGACGGTGAACCCAGCAACCAAGTAAACGCAAACACCACTCGCAGTGCGGTAGTGCAGCCACAAGGCACAAGGCGCCTCCGGTGGTTGCTTTAGGTCATTTGTAGAAAGCGTCTACCTTGCCGCGGAGCAAGAGCAGCAGCGGCCTGCCCTTGCGGTCCAGCGTTTTGCCTGCGGGCACTTTGATCCAGCGTTCGCTGATGCAGTATTCCTCGACATCGGTGCGTTCTTTGTCGTTGAACAAAATGCCAATGTCGTGCTCAAAAATGGCCGCCACATGGTGGGGGCTGCGGGCATCAATAGACAGGCGGTCTGGCAGTGCGGGGCGTTCAAGTGCGTCGGTCATACATTACGTTTTATTTAAATTAGGCAGTGGGGGATTGT
>JBEANP010000284.1:0-3560 GCA_041165385.1 Pseudomonadota bacterium
ACGGGTGGACTTAAAAGCCCACACCGCGTCCATGCCAAACGCTGCAGCAATTTTGTCAACGCTTTTTTGAAAGCTGGAGGTGCGGCCAAACAGATTAACGGTCATGCAGCCCTCATCGGTGAGCGTTTTGCGGCAATCGGCATAAAACTCGGCACTGTCCAGCACTGGGGCTGCGGCCTCGTCGTCATATAAATCCACCTGCAGTGCGTCCACTGCACCCAGCCAACGGTCGTGCTTGATCTGCACTGAGGCATCGCCCAGCACCACCTGCATGCGCGCGTTATCAGCCGGCAACTTGAACCAGCCCCGGCAGGCATGCAATACCTGCGGGTTGAGTTCAATAGCGGTGGTTTTCATGCGCAGTTCTTTATGGCAGAACTTGGTCAGCGACCCCGCACCCAGCCCCAGCTGCAGAGCTTGGCGCTTTGGCACGCTGGCAGGGTCTACGAACAGCAGCCAGGCCATCATGCGCTGGATGTACTCATGCACCAGCACATTGGGGGCGTCCACCAGCATAGAGCCTTGTATCCATTCACTACCTAAATGCAGGTGGCGGATAGGGCCTTCTTCGGAAAAATTGACTTCGGGGTGTTGTATTGGTTCTTTTTGGGCCATGGGGATTTATACCAGCAGCCCGGAGAGCTTTGGCAGTGCCACGCACGCGTTGTGTGTGGTGGCCTGCGCAAGGTCTTCAAGTGCCATGCCGCGCAGTGCGGCAACCACCTTGGCAATGCGGGGCAACTCAGCCGGTTCATTGCGGCCTTGCGGCGTGCCATCGGCGCGCTGCTGCGCTGTGGTGTACAGCCAATGCGGGGGGATATCCGGTGAATCTGTCTCTAAAACCAAGGCATCCAGCGGTAACACGGTTACCAAATGGCGCAACTGCAAGGCGCGCTCAAACGTCGCCGCACCGCCAAACCCCAGCTTGAAACCCAGACGGATAAATTCACGTGCCTGAACTTCGCTGCCATTGAAGGCGTGGGCAATGCCAGTCCAGCGCGCGTTCTTAGCCCGCAAATACTTCAGCAATCGGTCGGCAGAGCGGCGTACGTGCAGCACCACAGGCAGCTGGTGTTGCTGCGCCAAAGCGAGCTGGGCGGTATAGGCCTGCTCTTGCAAAGCGCGCATCGCAGCACTTTGCAAACCAGGCACAAAAAAATCTAGGCCAATCTCGCCCACGGCAACCAAGCGGGGATCGGATGCGTGCTCTGTCAGCGCCTGCGCCAAAGCATCTAAATCGTGCATTGCCATACTGGGGACATACAAAGGGTGGATGCCTAGGCAATAACTGTCTCTACCCGCATGGGCAAGCGCGCGCACGGCCTCGAAATTGGCAACTTCTACCGCTGGAATAACGCAGTGTTGTACACCCGCAAGATAGGCCCGCTCACGCACATCGGACGCAGGCAGCGCCAGTTCCGCTGCATCCAGATGGCAGTGGGTATCAATCCAGCGCATGGCGCACCTTATTTTTTACGTTGCACAAACAAGTTGCGCCTGAAGTCTTCCGGGTAAGCAAACGTGACAGCTCCGTTCTTCACCATCCCCATGACCAGCATGTTGGGTGTCACAGCGTCATGGTCGTCTTTAGAAAATGGTCTCTCATGGGTAGAAACCACGCCATAGTAGGCGCGTGGCAGATTTTCCAGCGCATTTTTGATGCTAGGGCCACTCAAATCCCCGTTACGCAATGAGAGTATCGCGTAGGTCAGCAAATACACGGTGTCGTAGGCCTGCGCGGCAGCCATGGGAACGGCTATTTTCTTGGTGCCGAACTTGCGCGCATAGGCGCTCAAAAATGCCACTCGGCGCTCATTGCTGGGCTCTGCAACAAAGGTCTGGGCCATCAGCGCCCCCTCCGCCGCTTGCTTCGCGCCATCGATGAAGAAAGGAAAGGACAGTGTCCAAGCGCCCACTTGGGTTACTTTCCAGCCCAACGCCTGCCGGCCATTGGCAATAACAGCATTTTCCGGGCCCACGGTGTAACTGAAAATCACATTGGCGCCGGCGGCCTTGGCCTCCTTGAGTTCGTTGGTCAGGTCCTTGACACCCAGGTCAAACCGCGCAACGTAGGCCGGTTTTATTCCTTTCGCCTCCAGTGCGCGCACCACATCTTGCAGGCCCGCCTCACCGTAGCCAGTTTTGTCCGCAAATATGGCGACCTTGTTCCAGCCTCTGGACACAATATCGTCCACCACGAAAGGCGCTTGAATACCGTCACGCGCGGAGGTGCGAAAGATAAAGCTTTCTGCGGCAGGGTACTTGGCCGTGATGGGAGTGCCGGTTGCACACGACACCAACAAAGGCAATTTGGCCTGCTGGTACACCTCCAGCGATTTCATGGCTACCCCTGTATTGCAAAACCCGATGGTGGCGACCAAGCCCTCCTGCACCAGTTCTTTGGAAAGTTGCAAGCCAGCGTCGGGGCTGGCCATGTCGTCTTTGACGACCAGTTCGATTTGCCGCCCCATGTAGCCGCCGGACGCATTGATTTCATCGACCGCCAATTGAGCACCGTTGCGCATGGGTAACCCGAAGTCTGCAGATGCCCCGGTGAAAGGGCCAATCAGCCCGATACGCACCGGCTTGGCCGGCTGGGCAAATGCTGCTGATGCGAGTACTGCCAGCGCCGCCGCCCAGATGCCCCGTTGAAACCTTGAAATATACATAACGACCCAATGCTGCAATGAAGAGCTTCAGCATAGGTCGCCGCGGGTAAATCAGCCTCCAGTGAAACCCTTGCAAATCCATCTACAGCCTGACAAACGGCTGACGTATACGCTACTACTTCGCTGGCTTCAGCGCCAATGGCGAAAGTGGCTACCGCCATGCCTACCGCCATGGCCGCTGTGTCCGGCACCCCAGTAACCAATGCCCAACCCGATACTGAAAGGCACAGAGTTGTAGTTGGGCACGTAGTACACCGGCGGCGCACGCACGATGACAGGTTGCTGGGTATAGACCTGCTGGGTGATCACGGGTTGCTGCGCTACAAACACAGGTGGGGCGTTGATTACACCCACCTGCGTGCTGGCGCCCACAGCAGACACCTGCAAAGCAATGCTGGGGCCTGGGTCGTTGGGCATTTGCACCGAATATTGCTTGCCAGCGTACTCGTACACCACGTTGTAGCCCACCGTGCGGTTCTCATAAAACGTTTGGGTGCCACAGCGCTGCACGTCTTGAATCTGGCTAGGGCCTGAGCCTTCAATGCGGTCGCCAACCATGGAGCCTCCGATAGCGCCAATGATCGTGGCAGCCGCCTGCCCTGCGCCGCGCCCACCTGCAGCATTGCCCAGCGCACCACCCGCCAGAGCACCTAGCACGGCACCGGCACCCGACTTGGGCTGCTGGTATTCCACCTGCTCGGTGGTACACACTTGGCGTGGCACGCCCACTTGCTGCACCACGGGTGTGGATGAGAGCACACGCCCCGCCTCTTGCGCATAAGCACCAACACCAGCGGCCAAGGTGCCAGCCAAAAGAATGAATTTTTTCATGTCATGTCGCCTCAAAAGTGACAGGCGCAGCGCTGGGTGCAGCGCTGGCCCCAACCCTTA
>JBEANP010000285.1:0-3531 GCA_041165385.1 Pseudomonadota bacterium
TCTCGATTTGCAAGGAACCTTGAGCCGTGCTGACTTGTCGCGTGTGCACCGGTATTTGCCGCTGGTGATGGATCATGATGTTCGTGCGTATGTGCGAGAAGCGTTGGTGTCGGGTGCCGCCACCAATGTGAAATTCAAGCTAAAGGGTAATTTGCAAGACTTGCCTTATGCAGATAGCAAACAAGGCGATTTGCGTATTTCCGCAGATATTAGAAATGCAACGTTTGCTTATGCGCCAGCGTTTCTGTTACCCAAAGACAGCTTGCCGTGGCCGGCTCTCGGTCAAATTTCCGGGCAGTTTTCTATGGAGCAAGATACCTTGCAAATTAGAGGGGCTTCAGGTGTACTGCTGAGCGCTACAGCCGTGCAATTTGCCAAGTTGGAGGCTTCCTTGAGCAAGCTTTACGGCGGCACCACAGTAGCTGTAACTGCTGATGCCAAAGGACCGCTTGCGGACGTGTTAAGCGTGGTGAATGGTTCGCCGTTGGGTGTGCTGACCAGCAAAGCACTGGCCGATACCACCGCCAATGGCGTGGCTGACTATCGATTGAAGTTGGCATTTCCGTTGGCCGCGGTAGATCGGGCCACGGTGCAGGGTACGCTCACACTTCCGGGCAACGATGTGCAAATTTCCGCCGAGATTCCCAAGTTGTCGCGCTTACGCGGCGTGTTGAGCTTCACGGAGACGGGTTTTTCTGTCAACAGTGCGCAAGCGCGCGTGTTGGGTGGTGATGTACGTATCGAGGGTGGGCTTAGCACCACGGCCAAAGCAGGCGTGTCGGCGCTGCGCCTGCAGGGCAGTGCCAGCGCAGAGGGGCTGCGCGCCGCAACTGAGTTGGGGTTTGTGACGCGATTGGCGCACTATGCAAACGGTACCGCCAACTACACCGCCACCATTGGCTTGCGTGCTGGCGCACCGGAGTTATTGGTTAGCAGCAATTTGGTAGGTTTGTCGCTGGCATTGCCAGCACCGCTGACCAAGGCCGCAGAGACTGCCTTGCCCTTGCGTCTTGAGACCACGGTGGTGCGCACGGCCGCCCAAGGCGGGGCCGCCTTGCACGACAAGTTGCAGCTTGATGTGGGCAAGTTGGCTAACGTGACGTACGTGCGCGATGTCTCAGGTGCCGAGCCGCGCGTTTTGCGTGGCGCGATTGGTATGGGTCTTGCCGATGATGAACACGCGCCCTTGCCCGAAGGCGGCGTGGTTGCAAATATCAGCCTGCCGTTAGCCGATATCGATGCTTGGACGCAGGTGTTTACTGGTATCTCGGGTCCCAATACCTCTGGGGCAGTAGCGTCCGCTGCGGCTGGTGCAACCTATTTGCCCACCAGCATGGCGTTGCGTGCCAAGGAGGTGGTGATGGGGGGGCGCAAGCTTAGCAATGTGGTGGTGGGTGGTTCGCGCGAGGGCACTCTGTGGCGCGCCAATTTGGACGCGAGCGAGCTCAGCGGCTATTTGGAGTACCGCCAGTCGGTGGGGCCTACGGCGGGCCGACTGTATGCGCGATTAGCCCGCTTATCCATCGGTCAAAGTAGCGCACAGGAGGTGGAAAATTTGCTTGATGAACAGCCCACCACTATTCCTGCGCTGGATGTGGTGGTGGAGGACTTTGAGTTGCGGGGCAAAAAACTAGGTCGACTCGAGGTAGACGCCGTGAATTTGGCGGTCTCTTCCCCCACTGCGACCACGGTACGTGACATGCCGCGGGAATGGCGCTTAAACCGCTTCAACATCATCACCCCAGAGGCTGTACTCACTGCCGACGGCAATTGGGCCAACATTGCCAACCCAGCCGTGGCCATTGCAGGGCGTAGCATCAAAGAGCGCCGCCGTACTACGCTGAATTTCAAACTTGCTATGGAAAATGCCGGCGACGTGCTAACGCGGTTTGGCATGGTAGGGGTGGTGCGCAGGGGCAAGGGAAAAATTGAAGGGCAAGTGTCGTGGTTGGGTTCTCCGATCACGCTGGACTATCCCAGCATGGGCGGCAGTTTCAATGTTAATGTAGAAACGGGGCAGTTTCTCAAGGCGGACCCCGGTATCGCCAAGCTGCTGGGCGTGCTGAGTTTGCAGTCGCTACCGCGCCGACTGGCCTTGGATTTTCGGGATGTGTTTAGCGAGGGGTTTTCGTTTGACTTTGTGCGTGGTGATGTCACCATCGCGCAGGGCATTGCACGCACCAATAACCTGCAAATGAAAGGCGTAAATGCGGCTGTTTTGATGGAAGGGCAGGCCGACATTGCCAAAGAAACACAGACGATTAAAGTGGTGGTGGTTCCAGAGATCAATGCCGGTAGTGCCTCGTTGATAGCGTCTGCGATCAATCCATTGGTGGGGCTCACGACGTTTTTGGCACAGGTAATTTTGCGCCGGCCACTGATTGAGGCCGCCACCCAAGAGTTCTTGATCGATGGCACTTGGCTTGATCCACGCATGACCAAGGTAGAGCACTAAATGAAAATCGCAGCCATTCAAATGGTGTCCACGGGCAATGTGCACAACAACCTACAACAAGCGTCTACCCTGCTAGCGCAGGCCGCAGCCCAAGGTGCAGAGTTGGCAGTGTTGCCTGAGTACTTTTGCCTGATTGGGCAGCACGATAAGGACAAACTGGAGATTCAAGAGTCGTTTGGCAGTGGCCCCATTCAGCAGTTTTTGGCGGATGCCGCCCGTTCCACCGGTATGTGGATCGTGGGGGGTACGCTGCCACTGACGGCAACGCTGGCTGACCGTGTGTTCAACAGCACGTTGGTATTTAGTCCTGCAGGCGTATGCGCCGCCCGTTACGACAAAGTTCATCTATTTCGCTTTGACAATGGCACAGAGTGTTACGACGAGTCGCGCGTGCTGGAGCGTGGGGCCACGCCAACCCGGTTTGAGCTCCCCTCCGAGGACGGTCACACGTGGCAGATAGGTTTGAGCGTTTGCTATGACCTGCGTTTTCCAGAGTTGTACCGCGGCTACTCCGAACAGGGGGTCGATTTGATAGTGGTACCCAGCGCCTTCACGCACACCACGGGTAAGGCACACTGGGAAGTGCTGTTGCGTGCCCGCGCCATTGAGAATCTAGCCTATGTGGCAGCCGCCGCACAAGGGGGCGTGCACCCCAATGGCCGGCAGACCTGGGGCCAGTCCATCGCCATCGACCCTTGGGGGCAGGTGCTGGCCGACTTGGCACAAGGCGTGGGTGTTGTAATAGCAGACCTCAGCGCCGCTGCATTGCTCCAATGGCGTACTCAATTGCCTGCGTTAGCGCACCGTGTGCTGTGATTGACTATTCAACTGCTATAGTTTTCATAGCGTGTTGCGCATGCGACACCGGGGCTGCCGCTATTTATTGTTTAAGTCTTGGCCGTCCAAAGTCTTCTCAGGCCCCTGGGGCAGCTCCCCGTTTTTCCGTCCCGAAAACATAGTCCACCAAATAATGCCCACAAATAGCAGGCCGGCCCCCAGGGCCTCTAGTAATAACAGTGTCATGGTTCGATTCCTGGCTGGTTGGTGTCTGGCTTGCATTGTAGGAATGCTGGCCG
>JBEANP010000286.1:0-3502 GCA_041165385.1 Pseudomonadota bacterium
ATAGTGCGCCCAGCACGGTGCCGTTGGTGTTGGTAGCCTCTGCCACACTCATCATGACGGCAACATAGAGCCAAGCAATAGGAACGATGTACATAGTGGATTGTGATAACAGAATGTCAGGTTTTGGTAGGGCTTACCCTGAGATACTCACGGGTTAGACTAGCACTACTATAAAGAGGAGCGGCCATGACGCAATCAAACCCTGAATTCTGGACCGACGCAGCCCAGCAATTCCAACAAAGCATGACCACTGGCTGGGCCAAGGCTCTGGAGTCGTTTAAGACTATGGATTTGGGTGTGGCAGGCGCGGGCATGCCTGCACTGGGGCAGGGGGCGCCAGAGGTGCACTTCTCAGAAGACAAAGTAAAAGCGCTGCAGCAAAAGTACATGGAAGAGGCCATGGGCCTGTTCAGTCAGGGCATGTCGGTGCCCGACACCAAAGGTGATAAACGTTTTGCAGATGCAGCATGGGCAAGCAATCCCATAGCCGCGTATGCTGCAGCGGTGTACATGCTCAACGCCCGCACCATGATGGGCCTGGCCGACGCAGTAGATGCTGACGAGAAAACCCGTACCCGCATTCGCTTTGCCATAGAGCAATGGACAGCAGCCGCGGCACCCAGCAATTTCTTGGCATTTAACGCCGAAGCGCAAAAAAAAGCCATTGAGACCAAAGGCGAGAGCATCGCGAAAGGCATGCAAAACCTGATGCACGACCTGCAGCAAGGCCATGTGTCCATGACCGATGAGAGCCTGTTTGAAGTCGGTAAAAACGTGGCCACCACCGAAGGCGCGGTGGTGTTTGAGAACGAGCTGTTTCAGCTGATTGAATACAAGCCACTGACCGCTAAAGTCTACGAGAAACCGTTTTTGATGGTACCGCCGTGTATCAACAAGTTTTATATCCTTGACTTGCAACCTGAGAACTCTTTGGTACGCTATGCCGTAGCGCAGGGCAACCGCACTTTTGTGGTCAGCTGGCGCAACCCCGATGCATCGTGCGCCACCAAAACGTGGGACAACTACATTGAAGACGCGGTGATCAAGGCCATTGGTGTTGTGCAAGAAATTACGGGCGCACCAAAGATCAATGCACTGGGATTTTGTGTGGGCGGCACCATGTTAACCACCGCGTTGGCCGTATTGGCTGCGCGTGGCGAAAAGCCTGTGGAAAGCGCCACGCTGTTGACCACACTGCTTGACTTTACCGATACCGGCATTCTGGACGTTTTCATTGACGAGGCTTTCGTCAAGTTTCGCGAAAAAGAAATGGGCAAAGGCGGTTTGATGAAGGGCCAGGACTTGGCATCCACTTTCAGCTTTTTGCGTCCCAATGACCTGGTGTGGAACTACGTGGTGGGCAACTACCTCAAGGGTGAAACGCCCCCACCGTTTGACCTGCTGTACTGGAACTCAGACAGCACTAACTTGCCCGGCCCCTATTACGCCTGGTACTTGCGCAATACCTACCTTGAAAACCGATTGGTCAAACCCGGTAAAGCCACGGTTTGCGGGGAGAAGATTGATCTGGGCAAGCTCACTATTCCGTTCTACATATACGGATCGCGCGAAGACCATATCGTGCCCATTGGTGGTGCATATGCCTCTACCCAAGCCTTGCCCGGCAAAAAGCGGTTTGTGATGGGCGCTTCGGGCCATATTGCTGGGGTTATCAACCCACCCGCCAAAAACAAGCGCAGCCACTGGATTCGCGCCGACGGCAAGTTGCCCAAGGGGCAAGACGAATGGCTCTCTGGCGCCGAAGAACATCCTGGCAGCTGGTGGACCGACTGGGCCACTTGGCTCAAAGGCAATGCAGGCAAACAAATAGCCGCGCCCAAGACCTACGGCAAAGGCAAGCACAAAGCCACCATGCCCGCGCCCGGCAGCTACGTCAAAGCCAAAGCTTAATTTTTATCACACTAACAACAACCTGAGGAAATAGACATGGAAGACATCGTTATCGTTGCAGCATCTCGCACCGCTGTGGGAAAATTTGGCGGATCTCTGGCCAAAGTGGCTGCTCCCGAATTGGGTGCTGCGGTCATCAAAAACCTGCTGGAACGCACTAAGCTGGGCGCTGACCAAGTGGGAGAAGTGATTTTGGGCCAGGTGTTGGCAGCGGGCGCTGGGCAAAACCCCGCCCGCCAGTCGACTATCAAGAGCGGCATTGCCAAAGAAACCCCTGCGTTGACCATCAACGCGGTGTGCGGTTCCGGCCTCAAAGCTGTCATGTTGGCGGCCCAGTCGGTGGCTTGGGGTGACAGCGAAATTGTGATTGCCGGCGGCCAGGAAAACATGAGCGCATCACCGCACGTGTTGATGGGCAGCCGTGACGGTCAGCGCATGGGCGACTGGAAAATGATCGACTCCATGATCGTAGACGGCCTGTGGGACGTGTATAACCAGTACCACATGGGCATTACCGCTGAAAACGTGGCCAAGGCCCAAGGCATTACCCGTGACATGCAAGACGCTTTGGCCTTGGCCAGCCAGCTGAAAGCCGCCGCTGCGCAAGACGCAGGTAAGTTTGTGGGCGAAATCGTTCCGTTCAGCATCGCGCAAAAGAAGGGTGACCCCATCGTGTTTGCGGCAGACGAGTTTATCAATCGTAAATCCACTGCTGACGTGTTGGCTGGCCTGCGCCCCGCATTTGACAAAACCGGTAGCGTGACCGCTGGCAACGCCTCGGGCATCAACGACGGCGCTGCCGCCGTGATGGTGATGACGGCCAAAAAAGCCGCCGCGCTGGGCTTGACCCCGCTGGGCCGCATTGCCAGCTTTGGCACCACCGGTTTGGACCCCGCTTTGATGGGCCTGGGCCCCGTGTCCGCAACCCAACGCGCACTGGCCCGTGCTGGCTGGAAGGCTGCTGATGTAGATTTGTTTGAATTGAACGAAGCCTTTGCCGCCCAAGCCTGCGCCGTGAATAAGCTGTTGGACATTGACCCCGCCAAGGTGAACGTAAACGGTGGCGCTATTGCTATTGGCCACCCCATTGGCGCGTCTGGCTGCCGTATTTTGGTCACATTGCTGCACGAAATGCAGCGCAGTAATGCCAAAAAAGGCGTGGCTTCGTTGTGCATCGGCGGCGGCATGGGTGTGGCCCTGGCCATTGAGCGCTAAGCAGCTGAAGTTTTTATAGTAAGTAGAACCAAAAAGGAGATTGAATATGAGTCAAAAAGTAGCCTATGTGACCGGTGGTATGGGTGGTATTGGTACCGCTATTTGCCAGCGTTTGCACAAAGACGGTTTCAAAGTGATTGCAGGCTGCGGTCCCACACGTGACCACGTGAAGTGGATTGCCGAGCAAGCTGCTCTGGGTTACACCTTCTATGCATCTGCTGGCAATGTGGGTGACTGGGATTCCACCGTCGAAGCCTTCACCAAGACCAAGGCTGACCACGGCACCATCGACGTGCTGGTCAACAACGCCGGTATCACCCGCGACCGTATGTTTCTGAAAATGAGCCGCGAAGACTGGGACGCCGTAATCGAGACC
>JBEANP010000287.1:0-3467 GCA_041165385.1 Pseudomonadota bacterium
CCTGCCTGCCTACAGCAACGAAGTCGTCATGATGCTACAAAGCACCAGCTTGGCCAGCGCCGTGCCCAGCATGCTGGATGTGACGGCTGCGGCAAGCCGGGTGTACTCAGACTTTTACTTGCCATTTGAAGCCTACATTGCCGCAGCGGCGATTTACTTGGTAGCGTCGTTCTGCCTGATTGGGTTATTCAAAGTGGCTGAAAAACATTTCTTGGCCTACCTTGCCCCGCGCAAGCATTGATGTTCACGCAGGCGCATCACCCCATGCAACGCATTGACCACCCACTCTTAAGCCCCAGCTTGGGCAGCACAAAAACCGTCACCAGCTTTCACTACGGCACACCGAGCGCCCGCCCCAAGGTGTACATACAAGCCAGCCTGCACGCGGAAGAACTGCCCGGCATGTTGGTGGCACACCACCTGCGTCCGCTGCTGGAAGCAGCCGATGCAGCAGGACTCATTCAAGGCGAAGTGATTTTGGTGCCTGTAGCCAACCCGATTGGCTTGGCCCAACGCTTGGACCACAAGCCCATGGGTCGGTTTGAGTTAGACACCTCGGAAAACTTCAACCGCCACTACCCCAACTTTGCCAAAGAAGTTTTTGCGGAAATAAAAGGCGCTGTCGGCAGCGATGCAGCTACCAATGTACGCGTGGTGCGCCAAGCCATGGGCCGTTACTTGGCGGCCTGGTTGCCCACCACCGAACTGGCCAGCCTGCGCAAAACCTTGTTGACCCTGGCGCATGACGCCGACTACGTGCTGGACCTGCATTGCGACTGTGAGGGCGTGATGCACTTCTACACCGAAGAGTCCTGCTGGCCTCACATGGCCCCGTTGGCCCACCTGCTTGGCAGTCGCGCCATTTTGCTGGCCAAAAACTCGGGCAGTGGCCCGTTTGACGAATGCCTGTCGGGCGCTTGGTGGCAACTGGCTGAGGCACTGCAAGCCAAAGGCATTAACGCACCACTGCCACAAGGCTGTTGCGCCACCACCATTGAGCTGCGCGGCGAAGCCGACGTGAATCATGCATGGGCTGCGCAAGACGCTTGCGCGCTGCAACGTTTTTTACAGGTCCTCGGCGTGTGGTCTTGCGCAACGCCTCCCACCATTCCTGCGCCACTGGCACAAGCAACACCGCTGGCGGGTTCTGAAACGCTGCGCTCCACCGCACCCGGCATCGTCGTATTTGCAGCACAAGTAGGACAAATGATGACGGCTGGCGAGTTGGTGGCTGAAGTGATTGATCCACTTGCTAGCACCACCCAGCAAGTGGTGGCAGGCGTAGACGGCATTTTTTACGCCCGTATTCGCGACCGTTATGTCACTGCCGGCGGGGAACTTGGCAAGATTGCCGGTGCCACCGCGTTCAGAACCGGTGAACTCCTGGGCGCATAGGCCCGACATAAGCCCCGCGTGACCCCAAAAAAGTGCCAGCCTCCACCCCTTCACCATGAACTCCAAGCCCCTCAAACTCCAAGTTGACAACATCCACAAGCGCTTTGGCTCCAACGAGGTGCTCAAGGGCGTGTCGCTATCGGCCCATGCGGGCGATGTCATCAGCATCATTGGCAGCTCTGGCTCAGGCAAAAGCACGTTTTTGCGGTGCATCAACATGCTGGAAAAGCCCAACCAGGGCGCTATCAGCGTGGCAGGTGAAGTGTTGCAGCTAGCGCCCGCTAAAAATGGCGAGCTGAATGCGGTAAACCCCAAGCAGCTAGCCCGCATGCGCACCAAGCTGGCCATGGTGTTTCAGCACTTCAACCTGTGGGCGCACATGACGGTGCTGCAAAACATCATCGAAGCTCCTACCCATGTGCTGGGCATGCCGCGCGATCAAGCCATAGAAACTGCCCGCAAATACCTCGCCAAAGTAGGGCTAGAGGGCAAAGAAGACAGCTACCCCGCCCACCTGAGCGGCGGCCAACAGCAGCGTGTTGCTATTGCACGCGCTTTGGCCATTGAGCCGGAAGTGATGCTGTTTGATGAACCCACCAGCGCGCTAGACCCCGAGTTGGTCTCTGAAGTGCTCAAGGTTATGAAAAACCTGGCGCAGGAAGGCCGCACCATGGTGGTGGTGACCCACGAGATGGGCTTCGCGCGCGAGGTTTCTAACCACCTGATTTTTTTGCACAAAGGCTTGATCGAAGAACAAGGCAACCCAGCCGAGGTTCTGGCTAACCCCAAAAGTGAACGGTTGGCGCAGTTTTTATCAGGTAGTTTGAAATAAGGTTAAGTGCAGCGCTAGATGGCCTGCGCCAAGCGCCCAATGCCTTCGTGAATCTTGGCGACGTCAGCGGTCGCAAAACTCAGGCGCAAGGTGGACAGATCGGGATTAGATGCATAGAAAGGCGCGCCCGGCACAAACGCCACGCCCTTGTCGATGGCGCGCTTAGCCAACTCTGCCCCGTTAGCCAATTTACCCCCAGCGCCGGTCAGGCGTGCCCACACGAACAAGCCGCCCTGGGGTTGTACAAATTCGATGGCATCGCCCAAACCGCTGCGCAACGCATTGCCCATGGCCATTGCACGCTCGCCATAGACTTTTCGCACATGCGCCAATGTGGCGGGCATACGCCCAGCCTTGAGGTACTGCGCCGCGGTGGCTTGGGCAAACGTGCTGGTGTGCGCGTCACTGAACTGCTTGCACATGGTGGCGCGGGCCAAAAGAGGCTCTGGGCCAACCATCCACCCCACACGCAATCCCGGACTCAACACCTTGCTGAGCGATCCGCAGTGCACCAACAGATCGCGACTGCCCGGTACCGAAGCACTCATGGCCAGCAAGCTGGGCGGTGGGGCGTCGCCAAAATACAAATCACCATAAGGGTCGTCTTCCACCACCAGGGTTTGGTATTTCACGGCCAGCTCCAGCACCTGTTTGCGCCGCCCGGTGCTCAACAGGGCACCACTGGGGTTGCCAAAGGTGGGGATGAGGTACACGAACTTGGGCTTGTGCTGGGCAATCAGTTGTTCCAGCGTGTCAGTCTGCACGCCCTCGCCGTCAATCGGCGCGCTAATGATCTCTGCACCGTACAAGCGAAAACATTGAATGGTGGCCAAGAACGTTGGGCCTTCCACAATCACTTTATCGCCGGGGCTGATCATCGTTTTGCCAATCAGATCCAGCGCCTGCTGGCTGCCGGTGGTGACCATGAGTTGCTCTGGCGCAATGTCTGCCGTGCCTTTGGACTGCATGAATGCCGCTAGTTGCTCGCGTAGCGGCTGATAGCCTTCGGTGGCGCCGTACTGCAGTGCAGCACCGGGCTCCTCGGTGAGGGCTTTGTTGGAAGCTTCGCGAATGCCATCCACGTCAAACATGGCGCTGTCGGGAAAGCCGCCAGCAAAACTGATAATGCCGGGCTTGCCCAGTAGTTTAAAAAGCTCGCGAATGGCGGAAGTTTCTACGTTGTTAAGACGGTCTGCAAATTGCATTTTTTCAATCCATGAAGGCGGTTGGTTTGAGGTAA
>JBEANP010000288.1:0-3464 GCA_041165385.1 Pseudomonadota bacterium
AAACAGTGCATGTGCTGCCTATCAAACACACTTTGTTTGCCGGTAAAACTGGATTTTTACTGGCTATGCGCTGGCTCAAGGTGGTGACCAGTCCACGGCTTTTGACCTACCTCTGGTTGGAGAAAAAGCGTTATGAATTGAAGACCAAACGTGCCATCGTAGCCACTTCCAATTCATTGAAGAATGTACTGCTAGCCGCCTATCCACATGCACAGTCAGCTATAAAAGTGATAGCGCCAGGTATATCCGCTGTGGATGGATGGTGTGGGCCTGTCGAGCAACATGCTTCCCGTACCCTACTCGGTTTGCCCGAAAGTGGTAAAGGTCTACTTTTTGTTGGCAATGACTTCCGCAAAAAGGGGCTCCATACTTTGCTAGAGGCCATGGCGCAGTGGCCTGACGACGTTTGGCTGGCGATTGTGGGACGTTCTGACCCTGCCCAATTTGATGTCGTGCAGCAGCGCGTCAAAGTGCTTGGCATTGGCAACCGGGTCCACTTTTTAGGCGCATTGTCGAACATGGACGATGCGTACCGTGCCTCCGATTGCCTGGTGCACCCAACGTTGGAAGACACCTACGCCATGGTGGTGCTGGAGGCGATGGCACATGGGCTGCCGGTGGCGGTGAGTGGGACGCGCTACTGCGGTATTTCTGACGAATTGACCAACGAAATGCAGGCAATTGTGTTGGACGATCCCACATCAGTTCCTGAATTGGTCACTGCGGTTCGCAAGGTTCTTGACGACCCGCAGCTGTCATCCGCGCTTTCAGCAAATGCTGTTGAATTTGCCAGAGAACGCACTTGGCAACGCGCCGCCGCCAATTACGAGACCTTGTACGCGTACATTGCGCCTGTTTATAAGCAACGTTGGTTGGTGCTTGCGCATGCCTTCAATATGGACGGACGCGCAGCCAGCCAGACCATCACCGACAAATTGCCTCACCTCGAGAAAGCCGGTATTGAACTGGTGGTGCTAAGCGGGGTATCCGGCAGGCACGACACACACTACGAACATCACCAACTTTGGCCGGTTGGGCCTGCAGGCATCCGCTTTGAGCTGCGACACGTGTTGCAAAAGCATTTGGGCAAGGGCTTTGCCTATCGGGTGGTGATGATTGTGTTGTCTCTGCCTTTGCTTCCATTCATGGTGGTTGAAAAGTTGGTGCGGCCGGTGGAAAGCTCTTGGTCTTGGTGGTTCAGTGCTTATTGCATGGGCTTGTGGCTGGCCCGCAAGCGTAAATTCAATTTGATCTACTCTACAGGTGGTGCATTTGCCGCACACTTGGCTGGCATGCATTTAAAGCGTTCAATCAAAACGCCATGGATGGCAGAAGTGCATGATCCGCTGGTCACGCCGGGCCGGGAAGGCGCGCCGGATTTGAGTCCGCAGGAAAAAATGCAGGCCAAGGTGGAACAATTCATCTGCACCGAAGCCGATATCGCTATTTGGTTCACCGATCAGGCGTTAGCGAGCGCATCGCTACGCAATCCTCAATTGGGTGATCACGGACGAATGATGATTCCCGGCGTGGACAAGCCATCAACCGTATTGCAACCGTATCAACCGACACGAAATTTTGTTATCGGCCATTTTGGGTCTTTGTCTAAGACACGGAATCTGGTGGCAATCGTGAAGGCAATAGAACACTTGGTTGCAAAGCAACCTGAAGTAAAAAAATTATTGCAATTGCATCTCTATGGTGGTCCTCTGGACCCGTTGTCCGTCCAGGCTATTGCGTCATCTAATGTCAAAGAATGTATTCACCATTTCGGTCGAATCGAGAACGATCTTGTTAGCGGAAAGACGGGGCGAGAGCAAATATTGCAGCGCATGCGCAATGCAGACGTCCTTTTGTTGTTGCATGGCGAGGATCCGATTTGTGAAGAGTACATTCCTTCGAAACTGTATGAATATTTGTGGACGCAGCGTCCCGTTTTGGCAGTGGTAAATCGTAACTTGCAGATGGCTGCCCTTGTCCGTGGGCAGGGACACCTCGTGATCCGAGTTGGTGATGTGACCGACGGCAGGGCGGTTGATTCAGAAATAGCTACAGTCTTGGATCAGTTGTTAGACAAATGGCGCTCTGGAGGACTGGCTGACAATGCACAAGCCAGCCCCTACACCACCGAGGCTGCCACAGAGCGATTGGTCGCTTGGGCTCAAGACTTGCCGAAAGGACGCAGTTGATGCAACTATTGCTAACGCTTGTTGTGCTGGGATTTCGAAATTTTGATGAAACAACCCGGGTCTGCCTGGATTCTTTAATACCTTGGCTTGGTGATCCAGAGCTGGAGATTTTGGTCGTTGACAACGGGTCACCCGATGACTCGGCTCAGAAAACTGCCGACTGGTGTGCAGTTCATCCCCAGGCCCGCTGCCTGTTGAGTGACTCAAACCTAGGGTTTGCTGGTGGCATGAATTGGGGCGCCAAGCAGGCGCACGGTAAATGGTTGCTGTTGATCAATAACGACACCATTTTTCCGGCCAGGTCTATCGATTCCTTGAAGGATGTACTCAAAGAGGCCCCATCAGACGTGGCCATGTTGGGGCCGGTTACAAATGCAGCGGGTAACGGTCAACGCTTGTGGCAACCCGGCACTACGCATGCGCAGTGGCTGGATATCGGACGATGGCTGCATGACCATCCAACACACAGTTTGATGCCGGCCTATCGTTGCGATTTTTTTTGCATTGCCATAAGACGGGATGTCTGGGAGGAGCTTGGAGGTTTAGATCCTGCATTCGGTCTGGGCTACTATGAAGATTTCGATTTCAGCCTACGTTTGACCCAAGCGGGCTACCGCCAGTTAATTACTGAGGATGTGTTTATTCTGCATGTTGGCAGTGCCACCTTCAAGGCCAGTGCGGCAGCCAAAGCCTTGATGAAGCAAAACAAGAAATTGCTGCAATCGAAACATCCAGGTGCTCGTTTTGAACATACACGACTCGGAAATTTAGCAGTGTTGAGTGCTTACCAAGATATCAAGGCGGCTGGGCAGTGGACAGTTGGCTTGGAGCGGAGGTTGCAGTTGCGTGCAGGGGCATTGGAAGGCGATGCACCGCGAAGTCTTTTGAAGAAATGGTTATGGAAGAAAAAAATCGCCAAGGTTCTTTAGCAGTGCTTCGGGTTGTCGCATTGGCTCGATCTTCGACGTTCTGGATCGGCATGTTGGCTACCTGTTACCTGGCCGTGTTGCCCATGGCCAACACCATTGCCTTGCGCAATGTAGCGCTGTTTGTCCTTTTACTTTGCCTGGTTTGGCACTTTCGCAACGGGCATGCTTCTCTGAAATGGCCGGTACCACTAACTCTATCGCTGGTTTTGTGGATCATCTACCTGCTGCTCTTTCCGTTTATTACTAACTCACCAGCCACAGCGCTTGAGAGTCTTCAGGAGCAATGGGGCAAGGGGGTGTTAGCGATGTTGGCCGGCGCAGGTGTTGGAGCGATTTTTTACAATAA
>JBEANP010000289.1:0-3461 GCA_041165385.1 Pseudomonadota bacterium
GCGCAAAATGTGGCGCATGGTTTGGGCTTTGGTCCAGTTTTGCTGGACAGCATGCTCGGTGGAATATTTCACCAACCCACGTGCATAGCCCACCTTGTCCATGACCGTGTCGCACACGTCGGCGCAGGCACCGCAACCTATGCATTCGTATTGCAATCCGTCGCGAATATCAATGCCTGTGGGGCACACCTGAACACACAGACTGCAGTTCACGCAAGCGCCCAAGTTCAAGGTGCTGAGATCGGCTTTTTTTGAACGGGCGCCGCGCGGCTCACCACGAGCAGCATCGTAAGTGACGATGAGGGTATCTTTGTCAAACATGGCGCTTTGAAAGCGCGCGTACGGGCACATATGCTTGCAGACCTGCTCACGCATGTAGCCCGCAAAGCCATAGGTGGCAAAGCCATAGAAAAAAATCCAAAATGTTTCCCAGCTGCTAAGGCTGTTTTGAAACACTTCTGCGCCCAAATCGTGAATGGCGGTGAAATAGCCTACAAAGGTAAAGCCAGTCCACAGCGCTACTGATATCCAGAGGAATTGCTTTGCCGCCTTGCGACCAAATTTATCCAGGGTCCACGGGCCTGCGTCACGGCGCATGCGCGCGGAGCGGTCTCCTTCAGTGAACTTCTCTAGCCAGAGAAAAATCTCGGTGTAAACCGTTTGGGGGCAGGTATAACCACACCACAAACGCCCGGCCACCGCAGTAAACAAAAACAGCGAAAAAGCCGAGATGACCAGAATGCCGGTCAAGTAAATAAAGTCCTGCGGGTACAGCACCAAATTAAAGATATAAAAGCGCCGCGCATTCAGATCCAGCAACACCGCCTGGCGCTGCCCCCACTCTAGCCAAGGCAGGCCATAAAACACCAGCTGGGTAAGGAATACCATGCCCCAACGCCATTTGGAAAAAAATCCAGACACACTGCGTGGGTAGATTTTTTTGTGGGCCTCATAGAGCGAAACCATTTCTGCATCCGCGCCGGGTGGAGGCTCAATGGGGCCTTTGTCCGGGTTGGGCGCGATAGGAATGATCTTGCGCTGCAAAGCTTCTGGCGTTGTCATTGTGCTACTTGGCTTGGGCGTTGTTAGATAAGCCCCACACATAGGACGCCAGCACGTGAATTTGGGCTTCGGTCAACTTCTCGCCTTGGGCAGGCATTTGGTTGACCTTGCCGTTGTTCACCATGGCCATGATGGCGGCCTCGCCATAACCATGAAGCCAGATGTCATCGGTCAGGTTGGGAGCGCCCAGCGCTGGGTTACCTTTGCCGTCTACACCATGGCAGGCTGCGCAAGAAGCGTACTTTTCTTTGCCCAAGTTTGCGCGCACGGAATCATGGGGGCTACCAGACAGGCTCAACACATAGTTGGCTACGTTTTTCACGTCATCTGATGTTCCGACTGCGGCCGCCATAGGAGGCATTTGCCCGATTCGGCCAGCCTTCAGTGTCTCTGCAATCTTGTCAGGAGCGCCACCATGTAACCAGTCGGAGTCTGTCAGGTTGGGGAAGCCCTTGCCACCGTGGGCGTCAGAGCCGTGGCACTGCGAGCAGTTGTTCATAAACAAACGCTCGCCAATGGCCTTGGCTTGGGGGTCTTTGGATACTTCTTCAGGCTTCATCGCAGTGAATTTGGCATACAAAGGGGCAACTTCGGCATTGCCTTTGTCTACTTCAGCCTGGTGCTGTCCAGCCGAGGTCCAGCCGTATTTACCAGCGCTGCCACCAAGACCTGGGTACAAAGCCAAATACAGTGCTGCAAAAATGATCGTGATGATGAACAACCACACCCACCAGCGTGGCAGCGGATTGTTCATCTCGCGCAGGTCACCGTCCCACACGTGGCCCGTGGTGTTGTCACTCGCAGTCATAGCCCTGGCTTTGCCGCTAAACCACAGCAGCAGTGCGCAAGCCGCTATAGAAACAATAGTGATACCGGCTATGTAGTACGACCAAAAATTACTTGTAAAGTCACTCATGATGATTCCTTATTCTGGGGGTCAGTCCTGCTCAAACGGCAGGTTGGCAGCTTCATCAAAATCGTTGGCACGCCGCTTGGACCACGCCCAAGCCACAATGCCCAAGAAGACTGCAAAGCTCACCACAGTTACTGCGGCACGCAAGATATTGATATCGAAGTGCATTGCGTACTCCAGTGGTTACTTCAGTGCCAAGCCCAGCGCCTGAAGATATGCAATAGTGGCTTCAAGCTCTGTCTTGCCCTTGACTTCTTCGGACGATTTGGCGATTTGTTCGTCGGTGTAAGGAACACCAACAGTGCGCAAGGCCTTCATGTTGCCGGGCAGCGCAGCTGCATCCACCATGTTTTTTTCCAGCCAAGGGTAAGAAGGCATATTGGACTCAGGTACCACGTCACGCGGGTTAGTCAAATGGATACGGTGCCATTCGTCACTGTATTTGCCACCAACACGGGCCAGGTCTGGACCAGTACGTTTGCTACCCCACTGAAATGGGTGGTCGTACACCGACTCACCCGCTACTGAAAAGTGGCCATAGCGCAGCGTTTCAGCCCGGAAGGGGCGAATCATCTGCGAGTGGCAGTTGTAGCAGCCCTCACGGATGTATACATCACGGCCAGCCAATTGCAGTGCCGTGTAAGGCTGTACGCCCTTGATCGGCTGGGTGGTTGATTTTTGGAAGAATAGTGGAACAATTTCCACCATGCCGCCAACCAGCAGCACGATCAAAATCAGCACGATCATCAAAAAGTTGTTGGTCTCTACAGCTTCGTGGGAGAGGCCAGACTTGGGGTTGTTTGCCATGGTGATTTTCTCCTTAGGCGTGTGCAACAGCGGTAGGAATCTGCACCGCAACGGCGCGGCCAGCTGTTGCGGTTTTTAGCGTGTTCCACAGCATGATGACCATGCCCGTTAGATACAGCAGGCCACCCAATAAACGGAATACATAGAACGGATAGGTTGCTTTGACGGACTCCACAAAGGTGTAGGTCAAAGTACCGTCGGTGTTGATAGCTCGCCACATCAGGCCCTGCATCACACCGGCAATCCACATCGCAGCGATGTAAATGACGATACCGATCGTGGCGGTCCAAAAGTGAATTTCAATGGCTTTAACGCTATACATCTGCTTCTGGCCAAACAGGCGAGGAATCAGGTAGTACATAGAGCCCATGGTCACCAAGCCCACCCAACCCAAAGCACCTGAATGCACGTGGCCCACAGTCCAGTCGGTGTAGTGGCTCAAGGCGTTCACAGTCTTGATAGACATCATGGGACCTTCGAAGGTGGACATGCCGTAAAACGACAGCGACACGATCAGGAAGCGCAGGATCGGGTCGTCACGCAGCTTGTGCCAAGCGCCCGACAAAGTCATGATGCCGTTGATCATGCCGCCCCAGCTGGGTGCCAACAAAATCAACGAGAACACCATACCCACGGACTGGGTCCAGTCAGGCAGCGCGGTGTAGTGCAAGTGGTGCGG
>JBEANP010000290.1:0-3450 GCA_041165385.1 Pseudomonadota bacterium
GACCATCACCAAATCCCCCAGCGTCATGCGGCCATCCACCACACCTTGCGTGGCGCGCCAGAGCATGGCCACCAGCCCCACGGCGATGATGAGCTGCTGACCGGTGTTGAGCAGACTCAATGTGGTCTGACTCTTGACGGCGGCGCGGCGGTAGCGCTCCAGGTTTTCGTCGTAGCGCTTGGCCTCGAACTCTTCGTTGTTGAAGTACTTGACGGTCTCGTAGTTCAGCAACGAATCGATGGCGCGACTGTGGGCCGTGCTGTCCATTTCGTTCATCTTCTTGCGAAACTGCGTGCGCCACTCAGTCACGGTGATGGTGAAGGTAATGTAGAACACCAGCGCAATGATGGTGATCCAGGCAAACCACACATCAAACTTGACCGCCAGCAGCGTGAGTACCAGCGTCACCTCAATCAGCGTAGGAATGATGCTGTACAGCGAGTAGCTGATCAGCGAATGCACGCCGCGCGTGCCGCGCTCAATATCGCGCGTCATGCCGCCGGTTTGGCGCTCTAGGTGGAAGCGCAGGCTCATGGCGTGCAGGTGACGAAACACCTGCAGGCTGATGCTACGGGCCGCGCCTTCGGTGGCTTTGGCAAATACCAATTCGCGCAACTCGGTGAACAGCGAGGTAGACAGCCGCAGTGCGCCATAGCCAATCAGCAGCGCCATCGGCACCACCATGAGTGCCACGGTATCACCGGGCTTGATGGTCATGGCGTCAATCAGGTTTTTCAGCAACAGCGGCACGCCCACGTTGGCCAGCTTGGCCCCAATCATGAAGGCCAGCGCCGCCATCACCCGCCATTTATAGATCCACAGGTACGGAAAAAGACGCTGCAGGGTCTGCCAATCGGTCTTGCTAGGAGGCTGGGGTGAGCTGGAAGGTGGGGCGGCGGGTTGGGCGGAAGCAGCGACTGGGTGGCCTGAGGGGCGCATGGGCGACAATTCTGAAAGTTGATTACCAAGGATTGTGCCCATGTCTACAAACACCAGCCCCGAAAATGTCTCTTTGCCCACTGACGAGGAGCTGGTGATGAAGGTCATCCCCATGCCCGCGGACTGCAACGCCAATGGTGATATTTTCGGAGGCTGGGTCATGGCCCAGGTGGACTTGGCGGGTTCCGTGATCCCCGCGCGCTATACCCAGGGTCGCATGGCCACCGTGGCCGTGAAAGAGTTTGTGTTCAAGCAACCCGTGCGCGTTGGCGACATCTTGAGCTTTTTCTCCAAGGTCATCCGCGTTGGGCGCACGTCCATCACCGTCGAAGTGTCAGTGTACGCCGAGACCTACCGTGCCCAGGGTAAATACGCCAAGGTGACCGAAGCCACTGTGACCTATGTGGCCATTGACGATAGCGGCAAACCACGGGAAATACCAAAAGTTTGATCGTATTTTGCTATATTTTTCATAGCTTTATACGCATACTGTGCGGGGGCTACAGGTCCACTGAATTTAGATCTTCTATTTCGAACAACGGTGCGGCAGTGGCCTCAATGCATTGCCGCACCACTTTCCCCCAGGGCTACTCCGGCTTGTAACCCGCGCTCTTAAGCAGATCGGCACTGTCTGTCACGTAGGTTTGGGTGTATTTTTTGAAGTCTTCGGTAGTCTCGACCACAGGTTCAATACCCAGGCTCTCGAAAGCACCAGATTTGGTGAGTTGCCGCACGGCTTCATTGGCCGCCTTGTTCAGAAATTGCAGGCGGTCTTCGGGGGTTCCCTTTGGGGCCCAGATGCCGTACCAGGATTCGGCCACAAACTTGGGAAATCCACTTTCCACGGCTGTCGGTACGTCGGGCATCACCGAACTCCGCTTGGCGGATGTGACCATGATGGGCTTGACCTTGCCACCCTTGGCCATACCTTGCAACGAGATGATGGAGTCAATCAATATCTGGATATGCCCACCAGCCAGATCGGTCAGCGCGGGTGCAGTGCCTTTGTAGACCGACGTGGTGAGCGCCAACCCGCCCTGTTTGGCAAACATCAGCGTGCCCAAATGGCTGGGGGCGCCCAACGCGGGCAGCCCGGCAGTCCATTTGTCCGGGTTTTGCTTGACAGCCTCCATCACTTCCTTGAGTTTGGTTTGCGGATAGGTAGCCGGTATCACCAACATGAGTGGCGCCTCACCTACTCGCGCTACATAGGAAAAATCTGTCAAGGGGTCATAAGGCGGGGCTGCCATCACCAGCTTGGTCAGTGCCTGTGTGGCCGCTGAAAACAGCAAGGTGTTTCCGTCAGCTGGCGAAGTTTGGACGAATTTGCTTCCGATGGAGCCGTTTGCTCCGGGCTTGTTGTCCACAACCACCGGCACATTGAGGTTGGTTTGCAACTGCTTGGCAATCAGGCGCGCGGCACTGTCCACGCCACCACCTGCAGCAAACGGAACGATCATCTTGATCGGACCCTCCGGAAATTTGCTTTGGGCGGACGCTGCAGCGGCTATCGAGAGCAGTGCCACGGCCAGTATTTTTTTGGAAATCATCGACATGGTTTTTATCTCCTGTTTGTAGTTCGTTTGGGGTTTTACTCACGGTAGCCGGTGCGCCAGGCCTTGGCGCCACCCAGCAAGGGGGCTTCGGGTGCGGGTCCGTGCAACTTGGCGTAGGACTCGATAGTTTTGGTCATGCGGGTCAGCAGCCACTGGGCTGCGGCCTCTTCTGCTTCGCCAGCTTCCAGGCGAATCAAGATGCTGCGCACCGCCTGCTCCTGCATGTCTATCGGGCCGGGCGCCAAAAGAAAGGCCACCACATCGGGCTGCTTCAACCGTTCACTCTCGGCCCACAGGTAGTCGGCAATATCACGCTCAAAATCTTCCAGCGTGACACTGATGCCACTCATAGTGCAAGAGCAACCCAGCGCCACATGCATCGTCGACAGGCGGTTCCACAGGTCCCGTAAATAGACCGCCTGGGTGCGCGACGATGCAGCTTCCATGACCTCAGCCAAGGGCTTTAGCCCGCAGTTGTTCGGTTACCGCCTGGTCCACCTCGGCATCCGCGCCCAGCGCTACGCCATACAACTTTTCTGCGGCTTCCCGGCTCACATAGCCCTCGCGGACATCGTGTGCCACTTTTTGAGGATCGCGCTTGAATGCTGCGCCAAAGCCGCCACCGCCACCGGACAACATCTTGTAGGCGTCACCCCGCTCCAGGCGCACATTGAAAATCTTGGCGTTCGGCAAATCGGTTTTCCACTCGCCTTTGTGGCGGATTGCGATGCCATTGCCGGCGGCTTCGCCACCGCCTTCCAGACCCCAGGGTTTGCAGTGCATGCGGTCGATCCGTGTGGTTACGGTGAAGGGCGACAGCGCTTGCACGACCATCTCGGCGCCCAGTCCGCCGCGGTGTTCACCTGCGCCTGCGCTGTCTTCACGGATCTTGTAGCTCTCTACCAGCACCGGGTATTTGGCTTCCAGTTGCTCGGTCGGGCTGTTGTGGGTGTCG
>JBEANP010000291.1:0-3434 GCA_041165385.1 Pseudomonadota bacterium
TCAGATGGCTGCCTGCTTCGTGCTGCGGGTATTCGCGCTCCTGGTGCATGCGGATGGTGCCGTACATGCCGTTGTTGAGCAGCAGGATGATGGTCTTGGCACCGTGTTGTACTGCGGTGGCCAGCTCTTGGCCGTTCATCAAAAAATCGCCATCGCCAGCAATGGTGAAAGCGCATCGTCCGGTGGTGATAGCGGCTGCAATACCCGCAGGCACGCCGTAGCCCATGGCGCCATTGGTGGGGGCCAGCTGGGTTTTGTGGCCGCTGGCCAAGCCGGTGTAGCGGTAAAAGCGGTGCAGCCAGCTGGCAAAGTTTCCCGCGCCGTTGGTCAACACGGCATCGGCAGGCAAATGCTTTTGCAGCAAGTCAATCACACGGGGCATGTCCACCAAACCGCGCTCGTTGTCGGCAGGCAGGTCTTTGATCGTGCTGGGCTGCAGGTTGGCCAGGTAGTCTGCGTTGCAAGCTTGCGTCCAGCTCTCCCATGGCAGGTTGACCGGGGCAGTCAGCACCTCCAGCGAGCGGGCTGCAGCACGCATGCTGGCGTGGATGGCCAGGTCGGCCTGGTACACGCGGTTGAGTTCTTCGGCACTGGCGTGGATGTGCACCAGTGTTTGCTCCGCCTTCGGAGCTTGCAGCAGGGTGTAGCCGCCCGTAGTCATCTCGCCCAGGCGCGGGCCGATGGCGATGATCAGGTCGCTTTCACGCACGCGTTTAGCTAGCATGGGGTTGATGCCAATGCCCACATCACCCGCATACTGCGGGTGGTGGTTGTCAAACGTGTCCTGAAACCTAAACGCATTGCCCACCGGCAAACGCCAGTTTTCTGCAAAGCGCTGCAGGGCTTGCGCGGCCTGCGGTGTCCACCCGCCGCCACCGGCAATGACAAACGGACGCTCTGCTTTTAATAGCAGTGCACGCAGGCTGCGCAGGCGTCCGGGGTCACTCCAGGCATCAACAGGCTCTACGCGGGGCAGCGGTTGGGGCAACTTGCCCGTGGCTGGGTTGGGCAGCACCACTTGGGTCAGCATGTCTTCGGGCAGCACCAGCACCACCGGGCCGGGGCGGCCATTCATGGCGGTGGCAAAGGCGCGGGCAATGTACTCAGGGATGCGTGCTGCGTCGTCAATGCGTTCTACCCGCTTAGCCATGCCGAGTGCGCTGGGGCCGAACATGACGCGGTAGTCCATCTCCTGAAACGCTTCGCGGTCACGCTGGTCGCTGGCCACGTCACCCACCAACAGCACCATGGGGGTGGAGTCTTGGAACGCGGTGTGCACGCCAATGCTGGCATTGGTAGCGCCCGGCGCACGGGTTACAAAACACACACCGGGGCGGCCAGTGAGCTTGCCCACCGCCTCGGCCATAAAGGCGGCACCGCCCTCTTGCCTATTTGTCACAAACTGAATTTGTTCGCGATAGCGGTGAAAACCATCCAGCACCGCCAAGTAACTCTCCCCAGGCACACCAAAGGCGTGGGTTACACCTTGCTCAACAAGGCATTGCACCAACAGGTGGCCGGCAATTTGCGGGGCAGAAGAGTGTGTCATGTGCTCCATTGTGCCGAGCCCTATCGCGCAGTGCGCTGCCCCACACCCAGCGCAGCCACCACGCTGAGCAACAGCACCGCCGCCGCACCCAGTAGTGTGGCGCCGTACTGGCCCCGGTCCATCAGCACCCCAAACACCACGGGCGAAATGGCAAAACCGGTGTCCAGCCCCGAATACACCAAACCATAAACCCGCCCGGTAGCGCCTTTGGGCGTGGCCTTCTTAATCATCATGTCCCGCGACGGGCCGCCAATGCCCACCGCAAACCCGGTACTGGCCAACACCACCATGGTGGCCGTAGCGCCCAGCACACCCGTGCCGCACAGCGCCAGCAAGGCAGCGCCCGCTGCCATGGCTATGGCCACCACGCGGTCGCTATTGACCACCTTGGCAGCCACAAACCCGCCCACAAACATACCGAATGCGCCGCACAGCATGTACGCCGTGAGCGTGAGCGTGGCCGCCTCAAAACTGATGCTATGCATCGCTTTAAGAATGGACACCGAGAAGCTTTGTACCACCGCCAGCGTCATGGTGGACAGCAAAAAGAATCCAAAGCACCACCACACCACGGGCAGTTTCATAAACGCCATGTCATGCTCTTTGTGGGCCGTGGGCTCATGCACGATCACCTTGGTGCTGAGCTTGTCGCGCTGCAATACGGCCAACGCCAAGATAAATGCATACATCACCGCTGCGGCCAGGTAGGCATTGCGCCAGCCAAAGCCCGCGCTGATGCTGGCAAAAAACACCGGCGCTGCGGCCCAGCCCAAATTGCCCGTGAGCCCATGTGCACTAAATGCATAGCCCATCCGGGGGGCAGACACGCGTTGGTTCAATATGGTGAAGTCCACCGGGTGAAACGTGGCGTTGCCCAAGCCTGCCAGCGCGGCCACCAGCAACAAGCCGGTGTAACCGGTGACAAACGACGCGCCAATGCACGCCACCACAAAAATCCCCAGGGCGACAAACAACAAGGGCCGCGCACCCAGGCGGTCCACCGCAAACCCCGCGCTGGCCTGCCCTACGCCCGACACCACAAAAAACGTGCTCATCAGCAAACCCAGCTCCGAGTAGCTCAAGCCAAACTCTTTCATAAACACCGGAAACATCAGCGGCAAAATCAGGTGCGCAAAGTGCGAACTGGCGTGCACCAGCCCCACCATGCCGATAATGGCGGCGTCTTGCTTGAGGGGAACTGAAGCCGTAGATGAGTGGTGGGGAGGCTGAAGTGTTGCAGTGGTCATGGCCGCATCGTACCGGAAGCCCCACTCTGCAAAGGTCGAGCTGGAGACACAGCCACTGCTACCATCAGCCACCAAACTTGGAGCCGTTATGTTCAAAATTCTGCTAACCATTGTCATCGCCGTGATTGCAGCGGCGCTTTTGTATGCGGCCACCCGCCCAGATAGTTTCCGAGTGGAACGCAGCACGCGCATCAATGCCTCACCAGACAAGATATTTGCGCTAATCAGCGACTTTCACCAATGGGAGAAGTGGTCGCCCTGGGAGAAAATTGACCCCACAATCCAACGCACCTATACCGGTGCGACCCAAGGCCCGGGTGCTGTTTACGCTTGGGCTGGCAACAAAGACATTGGTCAAGGGCGCATGGAGATTACAGAAGCCGCTGCGCCCAGCAAAGTGCTTATCAAACTGGATTTCATCACCCCCTTTGAAGCCCACAACACCGTAGAGTTCGCCCTACTCGCCCAAGGCACCACCACTACCGTGACACAAGCCATGTATGGCCCAAGCCCGTTCATCTCGAAATTGATGAGCCTGGTGTTCAGCATGGACAAGATGGTCGGCGGCAAGTACGAAGAGGGCTTGGCTAATTTAAAGGTATTAGCCGAGCAATAAATTGCTCCTGAATTTATAGCTG
>JBEANP010000292.1:0-3429 GCA_041165385.1 Pseudomonadota bacterium
TAACAACCCTCAGCCACGGTTTTTGAAAGCTCGACAACACCAACTCGTCTAGCCCGTAGCGCAGCACGATCCAAACGATAAAACAGCCCCGGTACAGGCGGGTCATACTGCTGTGCGCTTGCCAACAAATTGCGCAATAGCCTGCGCCACAGTGCGGCTGGATTGCATGAATATGTGCGCAGGCGCATCGCCCATGATGCGCGCCAGGTCTTCCTCCACATCCCAACGTACATTGTCAGCAAGCCAATTGATCTCAGCAGCCAACTGCACATCACCTTCAATGCGCACTGCCGGTTTAGCACCCTGCATCACCGCTTGGGCGATGGCGAAGGGGGATTCATCGGTCATGGTGAGCGTCAAGTCAGCCACAGCCTCAGGCGTTGCCACATCTAGCAAACCCGCTGGAGTAACGACCACTTTGAACGAAAAATCGCGCCACTGGCTCAGAACAACGCGCCCCTTTTGCCGAACCATGCGCTCCATAGCCTGAGGCTCTTGCTGCAGTACGTGATTGAGCAGCAAAACAATGCGTCTATGCCCCTCTTCAATCGCCCAAGCGGGCGGAGTCAGGGGGAGTGTGAAGTTCTGGAAAAGACCTTCCAGCATTGAAAAAGGGGACTGTGTTGCCATAGTCCCCTATTATCTGTCACACCTCCCGCAGCACACGCTGCGTGGGGCTGCTTTGGTTATTGCAGCGCTTGCACACCCGCCACCAACCAACCACCACCGCTCTTGGTTTTGGTCATATTCCACACTTCGCGGAACGGGCTGGGGCCTGCGGACAGTTCTTCACGGATCATGCCGGAAAACTCCACGCTGGCCATGTATTCCTCAGCCAGTTCTTCAATACCCAGCAAGCGCGCATCAATCATCACCACTTCGGTGTGGTTTGGAGCACTGCCGGTGTGGGTTTCGCGCTCGTTGAGTTGGGTTTGAATTTCGGCCAACATGCTGTCGGTCATCATGGCGCGCAAGGCTGGGATATCTGACTTGTCCCATGCGGCTTGTAGCGTTACGAAATTGGCTTTTGCAGCTACCAAGAAGCCTTCGCTATCGAACCCGGCCGGAATGCCCCATGCTTGCGATCCCATGAGCGCTGAGCCAATCATGGAGCCAGTTTGGGGCTCCAATTGCATGCTGCCAGTGCGCTCAAACGGGCGCGCAGACGCATCGTTGCCCACGTTTTCAGGGCGGTAGGGCTTGGGCACTGTGACAGGCTCATTGCCAGCACCTTGGAAAGCAAATGGTGTTGCACTGGATGTGGCAGTGTTAGCGGCGGCAGCCTTGCGGTTGCGCATAAACCAACCAAACGCCATCATCACGCCCAGAGCCAGCAGGCCAAACATCAGCATATTGCCAAACGCTTCGCCCATGCCAAGCGAACTAGCCAACCATGCTAAACCCAAACCAGCGGCCAGACCACCCAACATGGCGCCCCATGGGCGCTTGGGTGCTGCGGCTGCAGGCGCAGCGGCCGCGCCGGGTTTCGCCGCGGGCGCTGCATTCATGGGCGAACCAGGTGCCGCTGGAGGTGCCTGTTTCGTTACATTGCTGCTTTGCTGCCCAACAGATTTACCGCCACCAAAGCGCTTGGCGGCCTCAGCGTTGATTCCCGACAGAGTCAGCACCAGTGCCAAACCCAAAGCCCACAATTTCATTTTTATCTCCAGTACAACAATTAATTTCAGCACTTGATTCCAACATGCAAGGCAGCAATGCCGCCCGTCAAGTTGTGATAGTCCACATGACCGAATCCACCTTTGTGCATCATGGCTTTTAGCTCTTGCTGGCCGGGGTGCATGCGGATGGACTCCGCCAAATAACGATAACTTGCATCATCGCCCGCCACCAGTTTGCCCAATTTTGGCAACACCTTGAAGGAATACCAGTCGTAAACCTTTTCTAAAGGAGGGGCAACCTTGGAAAACTCCAGCACCAGCAACTTGCCGCCGGGCTTCAGCACACGGTTCATTTCGGCAAGGGCCACGTCTTTGTGGGTCATGTTGCGCAGGCCAAAGGCCACGCTCACCACATTGAAATAGTTGTCTGGAAAAGGCAATTTCTCGGCATCACACACCAGCGTGGGCAGCGCAATGCCGGCATCCAGCAAGCGGTTGCGGCCCGTGGAGAGCATGGCCTCGTTGATGTCGGTGTGCACCACTTGCCCGCTTTTGCCGACTTTTCTGGAGAAGGCCATGGCCAAGTCGCCGGTGCCGCCCGCAATATCCAAGGCGCGGTCACCCTCCTTCAGGTTGGCTACGGTGACGGTATAGGCCTTCCACAAGCGATGCAGACCGCCCGACATCAAGTCGTTCATCACGTCGTACTTGGGGGCTACCGAATCGAACACGCCACGGACATGGCGCGCTTTGTCAGTCTCGTCAACCGACTGAAATCCAAAATGTGTGGTGCTCATGCCTGGATTCTAAGCAATATTGGCACGCAGCCCCCTAGCAATATGCGTAACCAGCTATCAAAAAGATAGCGGTTTGTATCAGTGACTGGCGCAGCTGTGGCCCGCTTTTTCGGGCATGGCGTCATCGCGGCCCAGGCTGGCGGCGGCAAGGCGGGTTTCGTAGTCTTTCCACAGCTGGTCTTGCTGCGAACCCAGAAAATACAGGTATTCCCAGGTAAAAATACCTGTGTCATGCCCGTCCGAAAACGCGGGCTGCACACCGTAGTTGCCCACCGGTTCCAGGCCCGCCAGCTCTACATGGCGCTTGCCGGTTTGCAAGGTTTCTTGCCCCGGCCCATGGCCCTGCACCTCGGCGGAGGGGGAATACACCCGCATCAATTCAAACGGAATGCGAAATGCGGCGCCATCCGAAAAGCTGATTTCCAGCACACGCGATTGCGCGTGAACGGTCAGCGCTTGTGGGGTAGGAGTGGTTGTTTTGAGCCCGGCCATGTTGTATTCCTCAGTAGCGCAAAAAACTAAACCAACACCCGCTCGATGCCGCCCGAATTGGCCGTCTGCACGTAGTTGGGTAACCACTCTTTACCCAGAATCTGGTTGGCCATCTCCACGACGATGTAGTCAGCTTCCAGCAGGCCGTTGTTCAGGTCATTGCCATAGCGAGTCAGACCCTGCAGGCAGCTAGGGCAGCTGGTCAAAATTTTGACGTTGCCTTTGGCTGGCTCGGTGCCCTGAGCACTGTTAGCGGGCGCTGTCAACGCACGCAGCTCGGCCTCACCCTTGCGCAACTCTTCTTCCTTGCGGAAGCGAATTTGCGTGGAAATATCAGGCCGGGTCACGCCCAGCGTGCCACTCTCTCCACAGCATCGGTCGTTCTTCAGCACTGCATCGCCCACCAGTGCCTTGACCGTTTTCATTGGGTCCTGCAGCTTCATGGGGCTGTGGCAGGGGTCGTGGTATAGGTAGCCTGCACCCGCACCGCCGTCTGGCACCAAGGTAATGCCTTTTTCCAG
>JBEANP010000293.1:0-3427 GCA_041165385.1 Pseudomonadota bacterium
CAATAAAAACGCCTTCAACTGGCTGGGCCTGATCAGCCGCAAGCCCATCACCGAGGACTACGCCCCACTGTTCCCTTGGCTGGGCGTCATGTGGTGGGGCATGGCTACAGGGCAGTTGTGGCTGCGAACCCATCCTGAATGGCTGGCATGCCCCAAAAACAGTCTGATCTCCGCCGTCAGCCGTCCCTTGGCGTTGCTGGGCCGGTGGAGTTTGAGCTACTACATGCTGCACCAGCCGGTCATGATTGGCGCGCTGATGCTGCTGGCCTGGCTGCGCTAAACCGCAACACCACAAAAGTAGCACCCCATTTTCCGGGGACAATCACACCCATGTTTGTCTTATTTGAAGAAGCCGGAAAATTTATGGCCGGTCGGGTGCTGTCAGAGGCGGATGCCTCTGCGCAGGTGGAGCTGGATTCCGGCAAGCGGGTCAAGGTCAAGGGTGCCAATATTCTGATCAAGTTCGAAAAGCCTGCACCTGTCGAGTTCATTGCGGCTGCGCAGGCGCAGGCGCAGGGCATCGATCTAGAAATGGCCTACGAGTTTTGCCCGGAGGACGAGTTTGGCTTTACCGACTTGGCCAAAGACTATTTTTCGGCTCAAGCCTCGCAGGCCGAGCAGGCGGGCATGCTGTTCAAGTTGTTCGACGCCCCCCACTACTTCCGCCGTTCGGGCAAGGGGCGCTTTAAAAAAGCGCCCGCTGAAATCATTGCGCAGGCATTGGCTGCGATTGAGAAAAAACGCGTGCTAACCGAGCAAATTGCGCAGTGGGCCGTTGAGTTGGGCGAGGGCATCTGCCCCGCACCCATTCAGGAGCAGCTGTACAAAATTCTGTTCAAACCAGATAAAAACGCGCCCGAGTACAAAGCCGTGGTGGACGCATCGCGCGCAACGCACACTGCACCGCTCGAATTGCTGCAAAAAGCCGGGGCCATCAACTCGCCCTACCTGTTCCACTGGAAGCGATTTTTGCTGGAGAACTTCCCCAAAGGCACGGGCTTCCCCGCCATTACTGCACCGGCCATTGCCAACGAATTGCCGCTGGCCCCAGTGCAAGCCTTCTCGATTGACGACTCGCAAACCACCGAGATTGACGATGCCTTGAGCCTGCAAGGCCTTGGCAGCGGCACGGTGGTGGTGGGCGTTCACATTGCAGCGCCTGGCTTGGCCGTGCTGCCCGGCAGCCCGGTGGATGCTTTGGGCCGCGCGCGCTTGTCCACGGTGTACATGCCGGGCTACAAAGTCACCATGCTGCCGGACGATGTGGTCCAAACCTACACACTTCAAGAAGGCCGCAACTGCCCCGCTGTGTCGCTGTACGTCACGTTTGACGAAGCCACATTGGAAATCAAGGGGTCCGAGACCAAGCTCGAGCGCGTACCCATTGCCCACAACCTGCGCCACGACCAGCTCGACGCGGTGGTCACTGAACCGTGGTTGCTAGACAGCACTTTTAAGCATCAAAATACCCCACAGCCCTTGCCAGAACTGCGTGAGCAGCTATCATTTTTATACCGGCTGGCCAAAGACCTGAAGGGCAAACGCGAGATTGTTCGCGGTAAACCCGAGACCTTTAACCGCCCGGACTACAACTTCAGGCTGGTCGAAAACCAGGGCCACGAGCCTGATGGCAGTGAGACGGTGCAGATCAGCACCCGCCAACGCGGCGCGCCGCTGGATCTGATCGTGGCCGAGGCCATGATTCTGGCCAACAGCACCTGGGGCAGTTGGATGGCCGAACTGGGCGTGCCCGGCATTTACCGCAGCCAGGCCTCTCTGGCCCCTGGCGTCAAAGTGCGAATGGGCACCAAAGCCCTGCCCCACGCCGGCATCGGTGTCAAAAGCTATGCGTGGTCCACCTCGCCTTTGCGCCGCTACACCGACTTGGTCAACCAGTGGCAGATCATTGCCTGCGCGCGCCACGGCAAAGCAGCCGCGCTGGTGGCCCCGTTCAAGCCCAAAGACGCTGACCTGTTCAGCATCATCTCGGCGTTCGATACTGCCTATAGCGCCTACAACGGCTACCAAGGGGCGATGGAGCGCTTTTGGACCATGCGGTTTGTGCAGCAGCACGGCATCACCGAGTTGGTGGCCACGGTGTTCAAAGAAAACATGGTGCGCGCTGACGACATGCCGCTGGTGCTGCCCGTGATGGGCGCACAGGGCCTGCCGCGCAATGCAGTCGTGCGCGTGAAGCTTGGCGAGATGGACCTCATTACGCTGGACGTGCACGGCACAGTGGTAGAGCGTCTGGACACACCAGTGGAGGGCAACGCGACGACCGGTACAGCGATGCAGACCTCTGACGACACAGATGACGGCGACGATGTCGCAGGCCCCATTGCCATTGCGGTGGACGTGAACGATAGCCCTGAGGTAGCTGCCCCTTGAACTTTCGTGCCATCACCACACTGCAATGGGCAATTGGCGCGTCCATCGCCGTGCATGCGGTGCTGCTGACGGTGCGTTTTGTCGATCCCGAGGCGTTTAATCGCGTGTTTGAAGACACGCCGCTGGAGGTGATTTTGGTCAACGCCAAAACCATTGAGAAGCCCGATACAAAGGCCAAAGCCATTGCCCAAGCATCATTGGCCGGTGGCGGCGATGCCGAAAAAGGCAGGGCTACCAGCCCGCTGCCGCCCTCCCCCACAGTAGACACCGGCGACACCATGGAACAAGCCATGAGCGCACGCAAACTGCAAAGCATGCAAGACCAGCAAAACCTGCTGCTCTCGCAGGTCAAAGACATGTTGGCCACCATGCCGGCTCCCGACAAGCGGGAGAAAGCCCACACCCCCGAGCAAGTGGAGCGTCAAGAGAAACGCAAACAACTCGTTAAGCTACTGGCTGAGATCGAGCGGCGTATCAATATGGAAAATGCGCGGCCCAAGAAGCGCTACATCAGCCCGTCTACGCGCGAAGAAGCCTATGCGGTGTACTACGACCAACTTCGCCGCCGTGTGGAAGACAAAGGTACCGAGAACTTTCCCACCTCAGGCGGCAAAAAGCTTTACGGAGAGCTCACCATGGTCGTCACCGTGAACCACCGCGGTCAAGTGATCGATACTGAAGTGGTGCGCAGTTCAGGCAGCGCAACGCTCGATCGCCGTGCGGCAGCCATCGTCAAATCCGCCGGACCATTTGGTGCGTTCACCGCTGCAATGCGAGCCCAAGCCGACCAAATTTTGGTAGTTTCGCGCTTTAAATTCACCCGCGACGAGACGCTCGAAACCACCTTGAACTCCGGTCCATGAAAGCGTCGATGCGCTTAATGGGACTATGCTTACTGGCATTGCTGGTGCTGCAGCTGTATTTCGTAGGCCGCATTGCCCTGATGACTGTTGTGGCCCCACAGTCCACCGCATTTGAACGCTCGGAGGCTTGGCGCATCGTCACCGAGAAAGGCCGCTTGCCTTGGAGCCAGCAG
>JBEANP010000294.1:0-3414 GCA_041165385.1 Pseudomonadota bacterium
TGGTGGTTTACCAGCCTGATGCACAGCTTTCCTGAGCAAGGGGCTATTCACCAAAAGCTGCAAGACGCAGAGCTGGATTACATCGTTAATTTTGAAGCTGGCGCACGGTCGGTGGCTGAAAACTACGTCGGCTTGCCGCTGTAAAACCGCACTTAAGTGCTACTGCGGATAACCAACTCATAGCCCACATCGATACACGTGGGCTCTACGGTTTCAGCGTGCATGAGCTGCACCAGCATTTTCCCTGCCACCTGCCCTATCTCCATGCGAGGGGTTCTAACGGTGGTCAGTGGTGGCAGCATTTGGTCGCTGCCGGTAAGATCGTTGAACCCCGCAATTGCCACTCTGCCAGGTACCTCAATGCCCAAGCGCAGTGCCGCCAAGGCCGCGCCCTGGGCCAAGTCATCATTGCAAAAAAAGATAGCGTCCACAGGCGGTTGTTGCCCCATGATTTGCTCGAACATGCGCGCGCCGAGTGAGATGGACGAGGGGGCTGGGTTAAGCCACTCTAAAGTTACATCCAACAGACCCGCATCCATCAGGGCTTGCCGCCACCCCTCCAAACGCTGCAAAGTCCGTGCATCCAATTGCGCTGCGGCAAACGCAATACGCCGGTAACCTCGCTCCAGCAAATGGCGAGTAAGGTCGGCCCCCGCATCCTTTTGCGAAAAACCCACGCAATAGGCACCGGCGGGGCCAGAGGCAGTCATCAAGTGCACGCAGGGCACGCCGCTTTGCGCAATCAGCGCCTTGGTCGCCTCGTTGCGCTCCAGGCCTGTGACCACCAACCCGGCGGGTCGGTGCAGTAGTTGCTCGCGCAGCAGCGTTTCTTCTTCGCTGGGGTCGTAGTGGGTAATGCCAATCAGAGTCTGGTAGCCCGATTGGCGTAGCGTGCGCTGCAAGGCCTCCAGCAAATCCACGAACAAAGCGTTGGATAGCATGGGAATGAGCACCGCCACGTGGCTGCTTTGCCCGGATGCCAGGGCCCGTGCGGCCGGGTTAGGCACATAGCCCAGTGTGTTGGCAGCGGCCTGCACTTTTGCAATCAAGGCCGGATCGACCGCGCGCTCTCCCCGCAGTGCCCGCGACACCGTAATGGGGCTGACACCGGCAAGCTGGGCCACATCAGCCAAGGTAATGCGGCCAGTGGCTCGGGGGCGAAGGAGTGTGCTCATATCCTAGGGTAACTACTAGTAATGGAAAAATAATGTTCGCATAGGATAGCGCTATCCCAAAAGTTAACCTTGGTTTTTTCCACGCGGACAGCGCTAACCGAATTTTTGAACCTTATGCATTCCATTGTCATCATGGGCGTCGCCGGTTGCGGAAAGTCAAGTTTGGGCGCTGTGGTTGCCCAAGCCTGCGGTCTGGCGTTGATCGAGGGGGACGATCACCACAGCGACAGCAATCGCCAAAAAATGCAGCACGGCATTGCGTTGACCGATGAAGACCGCCATGGTTGGCTGGCTACCTTGAGCGACTTGTTGCGCAGCAGTCCCAGCGGCGTGGTGGTGACCTGTTCAGCGCTCAAGCAGGCATACCGCAACCGACTGCGGCAAGCGTCACCCGATTTGCGATTCGTGTTTTTGGATATCACGCAGCCGCAAGCCCAAGCCCGGGTTTCGGCGCGCGCACCTGAACATTTTTTCTCTACCAGCCTGGTTGACAACCAGTTTGCGACGCTGGAGTCCCCCGTGGGGGAGCCAGGCGTGCTGCGCCTGGACGCACTGCTTTCTCTACAGCAATTGCAAACCGAAGTCAGCCAGTGGCTGCACACCACCCAGGAGCCCGCATGAGCACCCCCACCAGCAAATTCACCCACATCACCAACACACTGATGGCGGCCAGCCTGGGTGTGATGGCGGTGGCCGTGTTTGTGAATGTGGTGCTGCGTTACGGTTTTGGCAGTGGTGTAGCCGCCAGTGAAGAGCTCTCACGCCTGCTCTTTGTGTGGATGGTGTTTATTGGTGCCACGGCGGCCTACCCGGCGGGTGAGCACATGGCTTTCACCAGTCTGGTCGCCAGCCTGCAAAAGCGGCACGTCGCCATGATGCTGATGACAGCGCTGATTCGCCTGCTGGTGTTGCTGGCCTGCGTGATGCTGGGCCACGGTGCATGGCAGCAGGTGGCAGTGGGGTTGAACAGTTACTCCGTGGTGCTGGGTTATCCCACTGCCTTGTTGCCCCTGCCCGCGCTGCTGTGCGCTACCGCCATTGGCGCGATGGCGCTGTGGGAATTGATTCAACGCACACCGCTAGACCTCGGTCACGGTGCGGACGTGGAATAACGAGACATCCAGCATGACCAACGAAGCACAAGCATTTATCGTTTTCTCCGTGGGCATGTTGCTGCTCATGGGCATTGGCATGAACATGGGCCTGGCGCTGGTGCTCACCGGTGCAGGCATGGCCTATGTGCTGCAGTTTTGGGACACCCAGCTGCTGGCGCAAAACCTGGTAGCGGGCGTGGATAGCTTTCCGCTACTGGCTGTGCCCTTCTTCATTCTGGCCGGTGAGCTGATGAACTCTGGCGGCATCAGCCGCCGCATCATCACCATGGCCCAGGCCTGGGTGGGTCATATTCGCGGTGGTTTGGGGTTTGTGGCCATTGGTGCCGCCGTGCTGATGGCCAGCATGAGTGGCTCGGCGCTGGCGGACACTGCTGCACTGGCCACCATTTTGATGCCCATGATGCGCCAACAGGGCTACCCCATGCACACCTCCGCGGGCTTGATTGCATCGGGCGGCATCATCGCGCCCATCATTCCGCCCAGCATGCCGTTTGTGATTTATGGCGTCACCACCAACACGTCTATCTCAGCCCTGTTTATCTCAGGCATCGTGCCCGGCCTGATCATGGGTGTAGGGCTGATCATTGCCTGGAAGCTGGTACTGCGGAAAATCGATTTGCCCGAAGGGAAGCCTTTGCCTATGCGTGAGCGCCTGCGGGCCACACGCAAAGCCTTCTGGGCCATGCTGATGCCTTTGATCATCATTGGAGGCATGAAAAGCGGGGTGTTTACCCCCACTGAAGCGGCGGTAGTGGCTGCGTTCTATGCGCTGGTGGTGGCCTTGTTTATCCATCGCGAAATGAAGTTCACCGAGGTCTATGGCGTGCTGGTGCGGGCTGCCAAAACCACCGCCATCGTCATGTTCTTGTGTGCCGGTGCGCAAGTGGCCAGCTACATGATCACCCTGGCCGATTTGCCCTCCACGCTCTCCGGCTGGTTGGGCCCACTGGTCGAAAGTCCACGCCTGCTGATGCTGGTAATGATGTTGGTGCTGATTTTGGTGGGCACGGCGCTCGACCTGACGCCCACGATATTGATCTTCGCCCCCGTGATGTTGCCCATCGCCGTCAAGGCGGGCATTGACCCGGTGTACTTTGGTCTGATGTTTGTGCTCAACGGTGCCA
>JBEANP010000295.1:0-3412 GCA_041165385.1 Pseudomonadota bacterium
TATGCCGGTTTGAAATTGATCGCTTTGTAGTTAGAAAAACCATGTACCAGTACACCGAATTTGACCGGCAATTTATCCGCGCCCGTGCCGCCCAGCACCGCGACCAGCTAGAACGCAACCAGGCTGGTACTCTTGCAGACGACGACTTCCGCCCCCTGCGCCTGCAAAACGGCTGGTACATCCAGCGTTACGCGCCCATGCTGCGCGTGGCCGTTCCGTATGGCGAGCTGTCCAGCGCCCAGTTGCGCGTGCTGGCCCGCATTGCCCGTGAATACGACCACCCCAACAAAGAAGTGTTTGACAAAGCCATTGGCACCCAAGCCACCTGGGGCACCACCCATCTGCCCGTGGGCTATGGCCACTTCACCACCCGCCAAAACGTGCAGTTCAACTGGATTCCGCTGGCCAAGAGCGCCGATGTGATGGACCTGCTGGCCACCGTGGACATGCACGGCATCCAAACCAGCGGCAACTGCATCCGCAACATCACCAGCGACGAGCTGGCCGGTGTGGCGGCGGATGAGATTGCCGACCCACGCCCATTTGCCGAAATCATGCGCCAGTGGAGCACGTTGCACCCCGAGTTTGCCTTTCTGCCCCGCAAGTTCAAGATCGCCATCACCGGTGCTACCGCTGACCGCGCCGCTACTTACTGGCACGACGTGGGCCTGCACTTGAAGAAGAATGACGCTGGCGAACTGGGCTTCAAAGTGCTGGTAGGCGGTGGCATGGGCCGTACGCCGGTGATTGGCACCACCATCCGCGAGTTTTTGCCCGCGCTGGAAATCATGAATTTCCTGGAAGCCGTAGTGCGTGTCTACAACCGTTGGGGCCGCCGCGACAACCTGTACAAAGCCCGCATCAAGATTTTGGTCAAAGCCGAAGGCCAGCGCTACATTGATGAGGTGGAAGCCGAGTACCAGCAAATCATCACCCGCGACGGCGCACCGCACACCATCAGCCAGGCTGAGCTGGACCGGGTTTCGGCATGCTTTGTGCCACCAGCCCTTGCACAGCCTACGCAAGCAGCTACCAAAACCATAGCATCGACGACCGTGCCCGCCGAGCGCCAGAAAGATTTTGAGCGCTGGTTGCAGCAAAACGTAGCCCTGCACAAAAACCCCGCCTTGCGTGCTGTCACCCTGTCGTACAAACGCCTGGGCCAAGCCCCCGGCGATGCCGATGCCGACCAACTCGACACCGCAGCAGCCCTGGCCGACGCCTTCAGCGCTGGCGAAGTGCGCGTCACCCATGACCAAAACCTGTTGCTGCCTTGGGTGCGTGCTGAAGACCTGCCCGCCCTGTGGGTGGCTGCCAGCCACGCGGGTCTGGCGCGCAGCAATGTGCGCCTGCTGACCGACATGATTGCCTGCCCCGGCGGCGACTTCTGCGCCTTGGCCAATGCTCGCTCGATCCCGATTGCCGCCCAGATCACCGAGCGCTACCAAGACATGGACGAGCTGCACGACCTGGGCGAAATCGACCTGCACATCAGCGGCTGTATCAACTCCTGCGGCCACCACCACAGCGGCCACATCGGCATTTTGGGCGTGGATAAAGACGGTAAAGAGTGGTACCAGGTGTCGGTGGGCGGCTCTGATGGCTCCACGCTCAGTGGTGACGCCACACCCGGTAAAGTCGTCGGCCCATCGTTTGGCGCGCTAGAGGTGCCCGGCGTGATCGAGGCGCTCTTGGACACCTTCCGCCAACACCGCTTGGGCCGTGAGACCTTTATCGACTGCGTCAAGCGCGCAGGCTTTGATGCCTTCAAGGCGGCCGCCAACAGCGCCCGCTTGGCCGATAAACACGAAGAACTGCACGCCATGCCCAAGACCAGCGGCTACGCCAAAGACGCGCAAGAAGCCTGAGGCGAAACGAGGAATTACTATGAAATTAATAGCTGCAAATGCACAACCGACGGGTGCTACTGGCCTAAATGCCTTAGAAATTGCCAACACCGAAGATCCTCGCACGCTCGACCTCACTGGCGTTACCCGCATCGACCTGCACTTCCCGAAGTTCACCGATGGCCGCGCCTACAGCCAAGCCTTTTTGCTGCGCCGCCGCCTGGGCTTTACCGGCGAGCTGCGTGCCACCGGCGACGTGCTGATCGACCAATTGGTGCAGATGGAACGCACCGGCTTTGATGTAGCCGTGCTGCGCGCCGACCAAAACCTCGAATTTGCCCAAGCGCAATTTGACCGCTACCGCGGCTTCTACCAAGGCGATGCGGTGACGGTGCAACCGCTCTTTGCCCGCGAATCACATTCGGCGCGTGCTGGAGCCGCGGCATGAGCGCAGACGCATCCAACCTAAGCCAACGCTTCGCCCCCCAGGCCCAGCCCGCAGGCAGCGCCATGACGCGCAACGCACAACCCAGCGGCGACTACATCATCAAACTGGCAGAAGCCCAGGCCGTGCTGGCCCAAGCCGCCGCACAGTTTGCCGGTGAAGACGGTGGCCCAGCCAAAGTCACCCAAGCCTCCAGCCTGGGTGCGGAAGACGTGGTGATTAGCTACCTGATCAACAGCCTGAAGCTCGACATCGGCATCTTTGTGCTGGAAACCGGCGCGCTGCACCAAGAGACGCTGGATTTGCTGGCGCGCTTCAAGGCCAGCAGCCGTGCCCCTGTCACCGTCTACACGCCGGTAACCGAATCCGTGGTGCAGTTTGTGGCCCGCGAAGGCAGTGAGGCCATGTACAAGAGCATTGCGCTGCGCAAAGCCTGCTGCGGCATCCGCAAGATGGAGCCGCTAGAGCGCGCCCTCAAAGGCAAAGATGCCTGGATTACCGGCCTGCGCCGCGAGCAAAGCGGCGCCCGCGCCGAAGTGCCACTGGTAGACACCTCAGAGCCGCGCACCAAAATCAACCCCCTGGCCAACTGGACCTGGGGCGATGTGTGGCACACCATCCAGGCCAACAAGCTGGACTACAACCCCCTGCACGACCAATTTTTCCCCAGCATTGGCTGCCAGCCCTGCACCCGCGCCATCAGCCTGGGCGAAGACTTCCGCTCTGGCCGCTGGTGGTGGGAAGACGAGAACGCAAAAGAGTGCGGACTGCACGTTAAATCGACTAATTCGCATGGAGAAGCAAAAGCATGAACGCTATGACCGAACCCACACACTTTGAACGCCTCTCCAACCAGCACCTGGACGCACTGGAAGAAGAAACCATCTTCATCCTGCGCGAAGTGGCCGCCGCTTTCGAGCGCCCTACGCTGCTGTTCTCCGGCGGCAAAGACTCGCTGGTCATGCTCAAGTGCGCGGAGAAGGCCTTCGGTGGGCCGACGAGCCCCGGTGGTAGCGGCCGCATCCCCTACCCGCTCTTGATGATCGACACCGGCCACAACTTCCATGAAGTCACCGACTTCCGCGATTTCCGCGCCAAAGAACTGGGCGCTGAACTCATT
>JBEANP010000296.1:0-3410 GCA_041165385.1 Pseudomonadota bacterium
TAATGGGCAGCAAAGCGAGGCCTGTTTCAGCCCGGTATTGTGCCAAGTCGAGATTTTGCCGGATTGCACCGTTCGATGGGCTGCCAGGCTCGTAAAGCTTAGACGGCGGCGGGGCAATACGGCCTTGAATCTCGACCACTCCACCGGGGGTTTGCACCGCTGGCACTTGGTCACGCTGCTCAAAGTTGCGGGGCACCCATCCACGCTGCACAACCATAGCGCCGCCACCCTCCAGCGCAAAAGGCGTTATGACAAAAAAACCGACTTTGGCATTCATTTGCCGGTTGTCCAGATACACGGTGTGCGCAGCAACCCAGGTACCACGTAAAGTTGCGCGTTGGTGCACCAAAGCATCCACGTCAGAAGCTTTCAGTAAGTCGGTCGCACGTAGCACGGACTGGGCCGCGCGCGCGTCCATTGAGGCCTGCAACGCCTCTTTTTGGGCTGCGCGCGACAACTGCCAGCGTCCCAAATACAACGTGGCAGAGACACCTATTACGGCGGCCAATGTCACCAGCCACCACTTGGTACGGCTATTCACAGGATAATCCTAGTCATGTCATACCTTGTTGTAATTGCTTTTGTCGTCATTTTGGGCAGCCTGGCTGCAGCCTTGTACTTCATGATGCGTGGTGGCGAAAATGCGCGATCCAAGTCCAAACGCATGGCGCGTGCGCTGGCGATGCGGGTGGGGTTCTCGATTTTGCTGTTTGTTTGCATCTTGATTGCCTGGAAGGCGGGCATCATTCACCCCACTGGCATTCCCCAAGGTACCTAACTAAAAGACCACTGCGTTAATAAATTTCAACTTCACCAATCAAAAAGGCACCGCGAGCGGTGCCTTTTTGCATCAGGAAAACAGGGCTACAACCAGTACACCAATACGTACAAACCCAACCACACCACGTCAACAAAGTGCCAGTACCAGGCAGCACCTTCAAAACCGAAATGACGCGCTGGCGTGAAGTGGCCTTTTTGCAGACGCAAAGTGATAAACAGTAGCATCAACATACCAACAAACACGTGAAAACCGTGGAAACCAGTCAACATAAAGAAAGTGGATCCAAATACACCTGAACTCATTTTCAAGTTGTAAGCGGTGTAAGCATGGTAATACTCATAGCCTTGCACAAACAAGAACGTAACACCCAATAAAACCGTCATCCACATGAACGCGATGGTTTTGCTGCGATTGCCATCAATCAGGGCGTGGTGAGCAATAGTCAAAGTGACGCCCGAAGTCAACAACAGTGCCGTATTGATGGTGGGCAACCAAAATGGGCCCATGGTGGTGAAGGGCTCAACAATACCAGCAGGAGATGCCGTAGCACCGGCGGCCAGCGAGGGCCACACGGCTTTAAAGTCAGGCCATAACAATGCGTTATCCAGGCTACCCAATGCAGGCACCGAGTGCGAGCGAGCCCACCACAAGGCCGTGAAGAATGCACCGAAAAACATCACTTCAGAAAAAATAAACCAGCTCATGCTCCAGCGGAAAGACAGATCAATCTTCAGTCCGTATTGGCCACCCTGGCTTTCAGAAATAGCGTCCCCAAACCACTGGTACAACACACCGAGCCAGAACAAGAGGCCAAAAAACAGAGAGTACTTGCCCCAATCAGCTCCATTGATCCATTGACCAGCACCCAAAATGACAAAGAACAGGCCCAAGGCGGCCATAGCCGGATGGCGCGAAGGCCCCGGCACAAAGTAATACGGTGTGGTTCCGTGTGTGGTTGAACTCATTTCAGCTCCATTCTTCAAAATTCTTGTAACTATTGCGCAATAAGACCACGTCTTACTAGGCAACGACCCAATTCACCAAACCTATCAGCCCTACTACCAAAAGCAAAGCGCCAACAATACCTACCAACACTACGTGCATTGGGTTCACCTTAGCCAAGTCGTCTTGGTAACCCGCTCGACTGCGAATTCCCAAAAAAGACCATGCCACCAGCTTCATGCTGCGAAACACCGAGGCTGGCTTATTCATGATCCAACTCCCGCAGCCAATGCACCTTGCACACTTGCTACTGGAGCAGGAGGCGTTTTTCCACCTACTTCAAAGAAGGTGTACGACAAGGTAATCGTGCGAACGTCTTTCGACAATTTCGGATCAATCACAAACACCACAGGCCACGACTTCTTTTCACCAGGCTCAAGTGTGTATTGGTTAAAACAAAAGCACTCCAACTTATTGAAATGCGCAGAAGCCTGTTGAGGCGCATAGCTTGGAATAGCCTGCGCCGACATGCGGCGGTTCTGGATATTCTGAAACTCGTACACCACTGTGGTCAGCTCACCGGGGTGCACTTGCACCGATCGCTGCGCCGGTTTGAAATCCCAGGGACCGCGGCTGTTGGCATCGAATTCAACTGTAATCGTGCGCGATGTATCAACTTGCGTGTTAGTAGCTACCGTAGACTTTTGCCCAGTCAAAATCTGCTCGCCCAATGCCAGCACGTTGATGCCAGTCATTTCGCAAATGGCTTTGTAAAGAGGCACCAGCGCGTAACCGAAAGCGAACATGGCAACTGTTATTACAGCCAGCTTGCCCAGCATACGGGAGTTTTCGCGGGGGATGCTCATGGTTTAACGGCTCAGAACAATCATCTTGGCCATAAAGCCAATAAAGAACACTGCTGCAATCGAGGCCAAAATGAGCCCCGTACGCAGGTTTGCTTTCTTTTGCTCAGGCGTTGCCATAGGTTAACCAATGACTCGGGTAGCAGTGGAATCCAACTTGGGGGGATTCTCAAAAGTATGGAACGGTGCTGGAGATGGAACTTCCCACTCCAAGCCTTCTGCAGCTTCCCATGGCTTTTGAGGTGCTTTTTCACCTTTGCCCATCATCGTAGGAATGACGATGAAGAAGATGAAGTACACCTGTGCAAAGCCAAAGAAGAATGAGCCCACCGAGGCCACTGCATTGAAGTCAGCGAACTGCATGGGGTAATCCGCATAACGGCGTGGCATGCCGGCCAAGCCCAAGAAGTGCATGGGGAAGAATGTCACGTTAAAGGAAATGATAGACCACCAAAAGTGAATCTTGCCACGTGTCTCGTTGTACATCACGCCAGTCCACTTGGGGCACCAGTAGTAATAGCCTGCAAACATAGCGTACAGAGAACCAGCGACCAGTACGTAGTGGAAGTGGGCTACCACGTAATAAGTGTCTTGCAACTGAATGTCGATAGGCGCCATGGCCAAGATCAAGCCAGTGAAGCCACCCATGGTGAATACGAAGATAAAACCCACGGCAAACAGCATGGGGGTCTCAAACGTCATGGAACCCTGCCACATGGTGGCGATCCAGTTGAAAATTTTCACCGCAGTAGGCACCGCAATCAGCATGGTGGCATACATGAAAAACAACTGACCCGTCACAGGCATGCCGGTCGTGAACATGT
>JBEANP010000297.1:0-3404 GCA_041165385.1 Pseudomonadota bacterium
GCGGAAAGCGGGTGCGTATTTTGGCTGCGTCCAGCGGGCCCGCCGCCTGGTGTGCCGCGTCGCCTGGGCTACCGGCCCAGCGGCGCTGGGCGTAGGTGCCTTTTGCCAAATCGTTTTCGATAATCTGGCGCAAAAAGTTACTGGTCTTAGGGGCTTCTGCGGTGGCGTTTACGGGCTTTGCGGTGGTGGGAGTGCTCATGCACTGATTTTAGTCGGCGTTGTGGTTACTATCTGCGCACCCCAACCAAGGCCGCACCCATGCAAGACAGCACGGTATTCAGTCAAAACGACAACTACGCCAAGACGCAAATTAGCGAATTTCAGGCGGGCTCGACGGCAAGCGGGCGCTCGGTAGTGGCATTGACGCTGCGCGATTTGCAAGCTGCAGCGGTGGATGGCGTGATTACCGACATGCAGGCCAGCCAGTTGTGGGTGCGCTTGGGTGGCTCCACCATGGCGCATGCCACTAGCCCCACCCCTGCACCAAGGTTTGGCTTTGTAAACGTGTTGTATTACTTTGGCGGGTTGGTGGCCATCAGCGCCATGGGCCTGTTTATGACCTTGGGTTTTGAGTCTATGGGTGCAGCGGGCTTGCTGGCCATTGGGCTTGCCTATATGGTGGCCTGCCTTAAAGTGGCAGACCACTTTAAAAGCCGTACTTTGCCAGTGCCTGCGGGCATTTTGGCAACGTTGGCGGTAGTGCTGGTGCCATTGGTGGTGTGGAGTGCGCAGAGTCTTATGGGCCTGTGGCCACCCGGGGGCAGTGGCACATTCAGGTCGTACTACACCATCATTAACTGGCGCTGGATGACGCTGGAATTTGCCACCCTGGCCGCAGGCGTGGTGATGCTGTGGCGCTATCGTTTGCCATTTATGGTGATGCCAGTGGCGGTCACCGTTTGGTACATGAGTATGGATATTGCCAATGCACTGATGCAAACCAGCGGGTTCGACTGGCAGTTCAGCCGCGATGTGTCGGTGGTGTTTGGTATAGCCACTGTTGCCCTGGCCTTGTGGGTGGATGTGCGCACCCGCTTGTCGAAAAACACCGAGTGGCGGCAAGACTTCGCGTTTTGGCTGCATCTGTTTGGGGCCACCATGTTTTGGTGCGGGCTGAGTCTGCAAGACTCCAACAACGAGTTGGGTAAGTTTTTGTACGCGTTATTGAATGTGGCGCTGGTGTTGGCGGGCGCGGCCATTGGGCGCAGGGTGTTTACGGTCTATGGCGCGTTGGGCGTGGCCATGTACCTGGGGCACCTGTCGTACCAGGTGTTTCGCAGCAGCATGGTGTTTTCGTTTGCCCTTACCTTGATCGGTCTGGGCATGGTGTGGCTGGGGGTGCTGTGGCAGCGCCATGAGGATGCCATCAATGCCCGGCTGGCGCGCTATGTGCCAGCGCGCCTGCGCCCGGTCACCCAACCATCGCACTGATCTACATGGCCTTGAAAAGCGGGGCATAAAGGCGGCTTACGTCCCAGCGCTCAGCACGGCTGCGCAGCTGCAATTGGGTTTTGCCCGCTTCGTCGCGCTGCACGGCAGCAATGTCGCTGGCGCGCACCACCGTGCTGCGGTGGATTTGCCAGAACACCTGGCTATCCAGCTGGGGCAGCAGTTCTTTGAGCGGTGTGCGAATCAGGTACTCGTGGCTGGCGGTCAGCACACGCACGTATTTGTCCGATGCCTCAAACACCAGTACCTCGGCCACGGGCACCATGCGAATGGCGTTGCCCACGCTGGCTTGGATCACGGTCAGCAGTGGCGTGGCGGCGGTTGGTGCGGGCTGCTGTGCGCCTAAAAGGCCGCGCAACTGGCCTAAGGCCTTTTCCAGGTTTGCTTCCAAATTGATAGCTGCTTGCGCACGACTGGCAAGCGCTAGCTGCACTTTTGTTATTGTTTTTTCTAACCGCGCGGCTTGCACGGGTTTGAGCAAATAGTCTGTAGCCTGGGCCTCAAACGCTTGCACCGCGTATTGGTCGTAGGCGGTAACAAACACCAGCGCGGGAAACGGTTTGCTGCCCGGGCCTAGAGGCCACAGGTTGGCCAGCTCGGTGGCGGCATCCAGTCCACCCATGCCTGGCATGCGGATGTCAAACCACAGCACGTCGGGTTGCAGCGCCAGGGCGGTGCGTACCGCCGATGCGCCGTCCCCTACCGTGGCCAGCACTTGCAATTCGGGCCAGCCTCGGGCCAGCTCTGCCTGAAGGGCTTGGGCCAACAGCGGTTCATCTTCGGCAATCAGGGCGGTTGCCACAGCGGTAACGGGGTGCACTGCAGAAATCATCTTTTATCAGGAAATGTGACGCTAGCCCTGGTGCCACTCGCGTATCCAGCTACTAAATTGATAGTACCTGCTGCGCCGTAAAGCGTGTTTAAGCGTTCGCGCACGTGGCTCAGGCCATAGCCCCGGCCAGCGTTGGCGGGGCGTACCAGCGCTGTGGCATCGAACCCCATACCGGTGTCGGCCACCTCCAGGGTGATGGTGCCGTCAGTTTGGCTGGCGTGTACGGCAATGCTGCCACCCTCTACTTTGGGTTCCAGCCCGTGTTGGATGGCGTTTTCTACCAAGGGCTGCAGCAGCAAGGGCGGCACAGGGTGCTGGGCCAGCGCGTCGGGCAGATGCAGGCTGTAAGACAAACGCACTCCCATGCGCACGGCCATCAGTTCCAGGTAGTCATTCAGCCGGGCAAACTCGTCGGCCAGTGTGTGCTCTGTGCCGCCGCTGTCGGTGCGGGCTGCGCGCAGCGTGGCGCGCAGGTAGTCGTTCAGGCGGTCCAGCATGTCGATGGCCCGCTGTGGGTCGGTGGCAATCAGGGCGCGCAAATTGGCCAGGGTGTTGAACAGCATGTGCGGCTCCAGCTGCGACTCCAGTAGTTTGAGGCGCGCCTCGGTGGCTTGGCGCGCCAGCTCCAGGCCTTTTTCGCGCTGGTAAAAGTAAAACAGAAACCCGCAACTGATGCCCAGCGATGTGAGCCAAAAGCTCCAGAACCGCTGCGGTGACTGTGCCATCAGTTGCCACGTGGATTGGCCCGCATAGGCATCGCCCACCAGGCTGCCCAATGCATACCCAACCACGATGCTAAAGAACATGTAAGCCATCGCGCGCGGCGTGACGCTCCAGTAGTGGGGCGGCTGGATATGAAGCCAAGGGCCGAGCGCAATGCGCATGGGGTCGCATAAAAACCAAATGCTGGTGCTAATGGCATAGCTATACACCAGCGACTTATCAAATGCATGCTCCACCGGATTGGCCAGAGTTTGCAAGACGCCAATGACGAGCGCCACTGCCCATACCACCAGGGCGCGCTGCACTACCCCTTGCCGAGCATCGCCTGGCAGCCAGCGCAGCAATTGAGTGGTATTGGGGTGTGCCATGTTGGTCATTTTGCATGCACTGTATTGCGCTG
>JBEANP010000298.1:0-3388 GCA_041165385.1 Pseudomonadota bacterium
CGGCAAGGGCAGCAATGGGTATAACACCATCAACACAGTGACGCCAATGGCCCCCGCGCCGACGGACGTGAGTGTAACCAGCGTGCCAATGAGTGCGCCAAACAGCAGCGGCAGGCTCCAGTGGCGGGGGCGGGCTGCAGCGGCTTCTTGACCTGCCACCACAGCCAGGGGCGCTGTTTTGCCGCGCAAAGCCTTGTAAAGCGTGGCGGCAGCTGTAAGCAACAGGGCGCAGCCCAAGGTGGTGGTCATGATCTGTTGCACGGCCGCACTGGTGGCCCCCAAGTTGTGCAAAACGTACAGCGTAATCAATGCTGCGGGAATGCTGCCTGCCGATAAATTCAGCACCACTGGCCAGTCAATGTGGCGCGAACGGGCCAGCTTGATGGTGCCGCCCATTTTGGTGAATGCAGCGAACAACAAATCGGTGCCCACGGCCAAATACGGCTTGATACCGAAAAAGAAAATCAAAATGGGCGTCATTAAAGAGCCACCGCCCACACCTGTAAGGCCGACCACAAAACCGACAAAAAAACCCGCAAATACAAAGGCTAAATCATGCATAGGGCTGCAATGTAGGTGCCCTGGCTTAGATTGAAAACTATTTTTTTGCTATTTCTATATTCTTAATATGCATATGCTTACACGTGCACGCCCGTAACCCGCACGCCAAGGGGTAGCAAGTCAGCTCACTCAGATCAGGTTGCGCATGGCGCGTGCGGTTTCGAGCAGCACCGGCAGCACGCGCGCGGTAGCGTCTTCCGTGGACTCATTGCCCATAGGCATGGTGACGTTCAGCGCACCGACTACTGTGCTGCGGCGGTCTATCAGCGGCACGGCAATGCCGCGGTAGTTCAGCTCCAACTGTTGTTCCGACACAGCCCAGCCTTGTAGGCGAATGCGCGCCAGTTCCATGCGCAGGCGCTCTTTGCTGGCAATGGTGTGTGATGTGTAGGCTTTGATCTCAAAGTGGTTGAGCCATTGGTCCAGCCATTCGGGCTCGCGCATGGCCAACATCAGCATGCCTGCCGCCGACACCTGCGCTTGTACCCGCGAGCCCAGCACGTAGCCCGTATTCATGCTGCGGTTGCTGCCGTTGCGTGCGACGTAGACGATGTCGTCACCGTCCATCACGCTCACATACGCAATCTCCTGGGTGCCCGCAGTCACCCGCTGCAGAAATGGCTGCACAACGCGGGGCAATCGGGCGGACTCCAGATACGACTGGCCCAGGCGCAAGATGCGGGGGGTGAGCCAAAACAGCTTTCCGTCGGTGGCCACATATCCCAGGTGTTGCAGCGTTAGTAAATAGCGACGGGCTGCGGTGCGGGTAATGCCGCAACGTTCGCCCACTTGGCTGGCGGTCATCCGGGGGAATGCGTCGTCAAAAGCTTCGATAACAGACAGGCCTTTTTCCAGGCCCGCTATCCAGTCGCGTTTGTCTAACGGGGATTTCACTTGAAGGGATGTGGATGGCAGGCTAGAGGGCATGACGTTCATGGGCGCTGATTTTTGAGGGGTTTAGACTTTTGGTTGTATAGGGCTAACCCTTGTTACGTGCGTTTATCGTACTTAATTAAACGATAAACGAACATTTTGAGAAAAATTTCCTTTCAAAAATGGGTACTGGTCTATAAAGTTCAGCCCGAAGTCAGAATTTTGAACGAATAACGCACGGACAGCCGTGTGGGCGTTGTTGTAGTTCTTTTTTTGACCGCTTGGTATTAACGACAAATTCCAACTCAGGAGAACCTGCAATGCAAAAACGAAACGCTCTTAAATTGATAGCTGCCTGCGCAATGCTGATGGGCGCTAGCACCGCTTTTAGCCAAGATTCCATCAAAATCGCCAACATCGTTGAGCTGTCTGGTGGCGGTGCAACTGCTGGCACCAACTTCAAAAATGGCGTCGAGCTGGCGGTGAAAGAGATCAACGCCTCAGGCGGCATCTTGGGCAAGAAGATTCAAACCACCACCTCTGACACCCAGTCCAACCCCGGCGTGGCCAAGGGTTTGACCCAAAAAGCAGTGGACGAAGATGTGTTTGCCATTTTTGGCCCGGTGTTTTCCGGCTCCATCATGGTGTCCATGGCCGAGAGCCGCAAGGCCGAAATTCCCAACTTCACCGGCGGTGAAGCAGCCAGCATCACCATGCAGGGCAATCCCTACATCTTCCGCACCAGCTTTACCCAAGCCACGGCCATGCCCAAGGTGGCGCGCTACATCAGCGACCAAGCCAAGCTGAAAACCATTGCCATTATTTTTGTGAACAATGACTTCGGCAAGGGCGGTTTGGACATGATGAAGAAGGCACTGGCCAATTCGACAACCAAAATAGTCGCTGAAATTTCCACCGATTCTGGCCAGGTTGACTTTTCTGCTGCGGTGTTGAAAGCCAAGCAAAGTGGCGCCGACGGCGTGTTTGTGTACACCAATGAAGAAGAGTCTGCCCGCGCATTGCGTGAGTTGCGCAAGCAAGGCTGGAGCAAGCCCATCATTGGAGAGACCACACTGACCGGTCAAAAAGTGATTGAGCTTGCAGGCGAAGCTGCCAACGGTGCAGTAGCCCACGTTGGCTTGACCGTGGATGCGCCGTTGCCAGCGATTCGTGCGTTCCGTGCCAAGTTTGAGAAGGAATACAAATATGTGTCCGATCACAACGGCATGAAAGGCTACTCTGGCATTTACACCCTGAAGGCCGCGATTGAAAAAGTGGGCAAGCTGGACCGCAAAGCAGTTGCCACTGCGCTGCACACACTCAAAGTCAGCACCAGCAAAGAGCCAGGCATTTTGATGGACGTGGCGTTTGACCAAAACGGCGATCTGGACCGCGAAAGCTTCTTGGTAGAGGTGAAAAACGGCCAGCAAGTGGTGGTGGCTACGGTGCCAGCACTGAATGCAGCTGCTGCCAAGAAGTAAATAAACCGTAAGAGGCACGCATGACAGACTTTCTACAACTGTTGTTCAGTGGCCTGGCCACTGGCGCAATTTATGCCTTGGCGGCACTGGGCTTCACACTGCTGTGGCAGGCCAGTGGCACCATTAACTTTGCCCAAGGCGAGTTTGTCATGTTGCCCGCGTTCATGATGCTAGGCTTTTTGAGCATGGGCGCGCCGATGGCTGTGAGCTTTGTGCTCACTGTGGTGCTGGCCGTGTTCGTGCTCGGTTGGGTGTTCAAGCGTGGCTTGGTGGACCCCCTGTTCAAGTTCGGCATGATGCCCATTGTGGTGGCCACTATTGGTTTGTCCATCGCCATGCGCAATGGGGTACGTGCGGGCTACAGCGCCGAGGCGCATCCATTCCCCAGTTTGTTTGCAGACAACTTGTACAACATTGCGGGCGTCGCTATTACGTTGGCCGACATTGGCACCTTCTGTGTGGCCCTCATGCTG
>JBEANP010000299.1:0-3371 GCA_041165385.1 Pseudomonadota bacterium
CAGCCACGCCGAGCCACGCAGGTGCCGTGCGTTCGTCATCAGCTTGGCGCCTTGCAGGTTGTCGGAAAACAGCTGCTCGCAGAAGGCGATGGATTGCGCTTGGTCGGCCTGGTCTAGCCCGTGCGCCAGCCAGACGTGCTCGGGACATTCCACGATGAACGTGGTGGTGGTGTCGTCAAACTTGTAAATGTGCGCCTGAAACCAGCCGTGTTCGGTTTTCTCGAACAGGAAGGTAAATGCGTCGTACAACTTGTGGGTGCCCAGCCAGATGTAGCGATTGGGCCGCGCCACCACGTCAGGCTTGAAAACCGCTTCGTAGCGGCTACGGATGCGCGAATTGATACCGTCGCTGGCGATGATGAGGTCGGCATCGGGGTAGTGCAGATCAGACTCGGCATCCACCTCAAACACCAGTTTGACGCCCAAACGTTCGCAGCGCAGTTGCAGAATGTTCAGCAGTTTTTTGCGGCCAATGCCCACGAAGCCATGGCCGCCCGAGCGAATGGTTTCGCCTTTGAACTCCATCTCGATGTCGTCCCAGTGGTTGAACGCCTGCTGTATTTCGGCTGCTGTCTCCGGGTCCCACACCCGCATGTTGTCCATGGTGGCGTCAGAAAATACTACGCCCCAGCCAAAAGTGTCATAAGGCTTATTGCGCTCCACCACGGTGATGTCGTGGGAAGGGTTGTGGCGCTTCATCAATAGCGCAAAGTAGAGGCCGGCTGGGCCTCCACCGATACAGACAATGTTCATTGCAACTCCGGTCAGCGGGTGTTGCAATTAGTTTAGGCTTAAACCTTTAAGTGTCAAGCAATTCGCGAATCGGTGTTTTTCCGTAGGGCGGCATGCCAGGTGAAAGTTCAGCTGTGCATCTGTAAACGCCGCGTAAGTGCTTGAATTTCTATGCTGACCAGTGGGGTGGCGGTGGCGTCTTGCTGCGCCAGAATGAGGCGGCGCAAGGTTTCGATGTGCGGCGTGATAAACCCGAAAAAACGGGCTTGTCCGCCAGTGGCAATCAGCAGGGTAGGGAAGTTGTCTACCTCGATGGGGTCGACCAGTTCTGCTTCATCTTCAATATCGACCCATCTGAATTGCGCTTGCGGAAAATCGGTTTGTAGCTGGGCAAACAGGGGTCGGTATTCGTCACAGGTGCGGCACCATTGGGCACACAAGCAGGCCACCAACAGCGACGCAGTGGCAGTAGGCAGGAAGGATGGGGGCAGGTCGTCAAGCTGGGCAGGCATGTCCGAATCATCGCAGAAAGTGGACGCATTTCGCTCTAGCAAGCCGTTGCAAATGCCCCGCTATGGGGAAGTAGGGCGTTAAGGTTTTACACTCTAGGGTTTGCCCCAAGCCCCCACTGAATTTTTGCAAGGCCCCCCATGAGTGCATTTTTGGACGAAACCGTATTGAGCGTTCACCACTGGACAGACCGCCTGTTCAGCTTTACCACCACCCGCGACGCTGCGCTGCGCTTCTCGAATGGCCACTTCACCATGATTGGCCTGCGCCAAGAAAGCGGCAAACCACTGCTGCGCGCTTACAGCATCGTGAGCGCCAATTACGAAGACCATTTGGAGTTTTTGAGTATCAAGGTGCAAGACGGCCCGCTTACGTCCAAGCTGCAGCACATCAAGGTGGGCGACAAAATTGTGGTGGGGAAAAAGCCCACAGGCACCCTGCTGATTGACTACCTGTTGCCAGCCAAAAATCTTTACCTGATTGGCACCGGCACCGGGTTGGCCCCGTTCATGTGCCTGATTCGTGACCCGGAGACCTATGAGAAGTTCGAGAAAGTGATCTTGGTCCACGGCGTGCGCGAAGTGAAGGAACTGGCCTACTCCGAATACATCCAGCACGAACTGCCCGACCACGAGTTTCTGGGCGAGATGGTTACCAACCAGCTGTTGTATTACCCCACCGTGACCCGCGAGCCTTTCCGCAACCAAGGCCGCGTCACCACGCTGCTGGAGACCAACAAAATCTCTTCCGATTTGGGCCTGCCCGATGTTGACCCCGCGCATGACCGCATCATGATTTGCGGCAGCCCGGCGCTTAATAAAGATATGCGCACGCTGTTGGATGCAAAAGGTTTTGTCGAGGGCACCACCACGACCCCCGGCGACTATGTGGTCGAACGCGCCTTCGTTGAACAATAAATACAGCGTAAAAATTCATGTCTCAATACGACCTCTACGCCATCGGCAACGCCTTGGTGGACTCTGAATACGAAGTCAGCGACGCGCAGCTCAATGCCTTGGGCGTAGAAAAGCGCCACATGACGCTGATTGACGCAGACCGCCGCGCCGCGCTGCTGGCCGGTGTGCAAGGGCAACATGCCCGTCGCACGGGCGGTGGTTCTGCGGGCAATACCGTGGTGGCGCTGGCGCAGCTGGGTGGCAAGGCGTATTACGCCTGCCGCGTGGCCGACGATGAGCTGGGTGCTTTTTACCGTGATGACCTGATTGCCAATGGCGTCGCCAGCAACTTGGTGGATGGGTTGGCTCCAACTGGGCAGACTGGTACTTGCATGGTGCTGGTGACCCCAGACGCTGAGCGCAGCATGAGCACCTTCTTGGGCGCTACCTCTGACCTGGAAGACAGCGCCCTGCGCGAGGCCGCCATCCGCAGCTCTAAGGTGTATTACATGGAAGGCTACCTGGCCGCCCAAACCGGTGGCTTGGCTGCCGCGCTGAAAGGCCGCGCCATTGCCAAAGAGGCTGGTGTGTTGCTTGCCAGTACGCTCAGCGATATGAGCATGATCAATTTCTGCCGCGCTGGCCTGGAAGCCATGGTGGGCGGCACCGAACAGGGCGACCTGGACTATTTGTTCTGCAACGAAGAAGAGGCGCAAGTTTGGTGCGGCAGCACCGACCTGACCACCATCGTCGCCAAAATTGCCAAGCTGGCCCGCGTGGTGTGCCTCACCCGCAGCGCCAAGGGCTGCATCGTGATTGAAGCGGGCACGCAAACCGAAGTACCCGCTGGCAAAGTGAAGGCCGTGGACACCAACGGCGCTGGCGACATGTTTGCCGGAGCTTTTTTGTACGCTGTGACCCAAGGCCACACCCATGCACAGGCTGCGTGGCTGGCCAACCAGGCGGCGGGCCAGGTGGTATCGCGCTACGGCAACCGCCTGAATGCGGCTGAAGTGGCGGGTGTGAAAGCGCACTACGCGCAGCACCTCGCTGCCTGAGCCTTGCGGGTGCAGTGAGCGTCTGTGATTGGCCCGATAATGGCCCATGACCGACGCTTCTCCCCCCCACAAGCGCCGCGTGCGCTACGCTGGCACTCACCCCCGCCAGTTTGAAGAAAAATACAAAGAGCTAGACCCCACCCGCCACGCGGCCGAGGTAGATAAAGTCATGCAG
>JBEANP010000300.1:0-3349 GCA_041165385.1 Pseudomonadota bacterium
CACCAGTTCACTGCCACCCTTTGTGCGACCACCATCGTTCGCAGGCGCAGCCCCTGATTTGCTCTCACCCCTGAGGTGCCTCTTGACATGATTGAATCCGAATTTCTGGCCCTGGCGTCCCAAGGCTACAACCGCATCCCGCTGACGGCTCAGGCTTTTGCCGATCTGGAAACGCCCTTGTCGCTGTACTTGAAACTCGCCCGCGCGCCGGGTGCCACCGAGCCTGCGGCCAATAGCTTTTTGCTCGAGTCTGTGGTGGGCGGCGAGCGCTTTGGGCGTTACAGCTTTATTGGCTTGCCCGCCCGCACCTGGTTGCGCGCCAGTGGCTTTGGTGCGCAGCAGCGTACCGAGGTGGTGACCGACGGCGTGGTGGTGGAAACCTCTGCACTGAACCCGTTGGACTTTATTGCCGCCTATCAGCAGCGTTTCAAAGTGGCCCTACAACCCAATATGCCGCGTTTTTGTGGCGGCTTGGCGGGCTACTTTGGCTACGACGCGGTGCGCTATATAGAAAAGAAACTCGAAGCCACTTGCCCGCCGGATGAGCTGGGCACGCCCGACATCTTGCTGCTGCAATGCGAAGAGCTGGCGGTGATTGACAACCTCTCGGGCAAGCTGCACTTGATGGTTTATGTGGACCCCGCGCAGCCCGAGGCTTATGCCCGTGGGCAGGCCCGCCTGAATGAACTCAAAGCCAAGTTGGCTGAGGCGGTGAGTGCGCCCACGGTCAAACCCACCCAAGGCTACGCACCGCAGCGCGACTACGCCAAGGCGGATTACATCGCCGCGGTGTTGCGCGCCAAGGAGATGATCGCCGGTGGCGACTTCATGCAAGTGCAAGTGGGCCAGCGCATCAAAAAGCGCTACACCGAGTCGCCGCTGAGCCTGTATCGCGCGCTGCGGTCTTTGAACCCTAGCCCGTATATGTATTACTACAACTTCAGTGGAGCAGACGGGCAGAACAGCGACTTCCACGTGGTGGGCGCGTCTCCGGAAATTCTGGTCCGACAAGAGACATTGCCCCCACGCTCCGCCGCTACGCGGGTCGCCGCCCCCCAAGGGGGCGAATTCGCCTTGGGGCGGCCCGGCGGCGAATTGTTGCCCCCTCATTTATCGCTGCAGCCGGAAAAGAAGATCACTATTCGCCCCCTGGCTGGCACGCGCCCGCGCGGCGCCACGCCCGAGCTGGATAAAGCCGCAGAGCACGAACTGGTGAGTGACCCCAAAGAGCGTGCCGAACACGTCATGCTGATTGACCTGGCGCGCAACGACATTGGTCGCATTGCCAAAATCGGCACGGTGAAGGTGACGGACGCGTTTTGCATCGAGCGCTACAGCCATGTGATGCACATCGTGAGCAACGTAGAGGGCACCTTGCTTGATGGCATGACCAGCATGGACGTGCTCAAAGCCACCTTCCCCGCAGGCACGCTGACTGGCGCACCCAAGGTGCACGCCATGGAACTAATTGACCAGCTGGAGCCCACCAAGCGCGGCATTTACGGTGGCGCGTGCGGCTACCTGAGCTATGCGGGTGACATGGACGTGGCCATTGCCATACGCACTGGCATCATCAAAAACCAGACCCTGTATGTGCAAGCCGCCGCCGGTGTGGTGGCCGACAGCGTGCCCGAGCTGGAATGGGCCGAGACCGAGCACAAAGCCCGTGCGCTGCTGCGCGCCGCGGAGTTGGTAGAACAAGGTTTGGAGTAATCAGCATGACGCAAAAAATCAAACTCCTGATGGTGGACAACTACGACAGCTTCACCTACAACATCGTGCAATATTTTGGGGAGCTGGGTGCAGACGTAGAGGTGTTCCGCAATGACGAAATCACCATTGAAGGCATTGCCGCGCGCAACCCGGACCGGTTGGTGGTATCCCCCGGTCCGTGCTCTCCAGCGGAAGCGGGCATCTCGGTGGCGGCGATTCAGCACTTCATGGGCAAGCTGCCGATTCTGGGCGTGTGTCTGGGGCACCAGAGCATCGGTGCGGCCTTGGGCGGCAACATCATCCGGGCGCAAGAACTGATGCACGGCAAAACCAGCGTCATCACTACCACGCAGGAAGGCGTGTTTGCCGGGCTGCCTAAGCAGTTCACCGTGAACCGCTACCACTCGCTGGCCATAGAGCGCAGCAGTTGCCCTAAAGAGCTGACGGTGACCGCATGGACGGACGACGGCGAAATCATGGGCGTGCGGCACAACGCCTTGGCGCACGCGGTGCGCATGGAAGGTGTGCAGTTCCATCCCGAGAGCATCCTGACTGAGCACGGGCACGCCATGTTGAAGAACTTTTTGCAGTAGCACATCAAACAGGTAGCGCGAATGTGCAAAGTGAACAATTTGTATGTCTTTCTGCTATCAATTAAGTAGCTTCTCACGCATATCTTATAAGGGCTAGAGTTCAATATGACTAAATTAATTGATCTGCGCAGCGATACGGTAACCCAACCTACCGCCGCCATGCGCGCGGCCATGATGGCCGCCCCCCTGGGTGACGATGTGTTTGCCGACGACCCCAGCGTCAACGCGCTGCAAGACAAAATCGCAGCCCTGCTGGGTTATGAGGCTGCGCTGTTCATGCCCACCGGTACACAGAGCAATCTGTGCGGCCTGCTGGCGCATTGCGGTCGTGGCGATGAGTACATCGTGGGCCAGTTGGCGCACACCTACCGCTACGAGGGCGGCGGTGCAGCCGTGCTGGGCAGCGTGCAGCCGCAGCCTTTGGCGCAAGATGCAGCGGGTCAAATGGCGCTGGCCGACATTGCGGCGGCCATCAAGCCTGACGACTGCCACTTTGCCCGCACCCGCCTGCTGTGCTTGGAAAACACCTGGAACGGTCACCCCATGCCGATGGAATACCTGCAGCAGGCCACCGATTTGGCGCGCCAGCACGGGCTGGCCACGCATCTGGACGGCGCGCGCTTGTTCAATGCGGCGGTGGCCTCGGCTGCGCCTGGCGAGTCAGTGTCCAGTGCCGCGCGCCGCATCACCAGCCATTTCGACAGCGTGTCAGTGTGCTTCAGCAAGGGGTTGGGCGCGCCGGTGGGCTCGGCCTTATGCGGCAGCAAAGAGCTGATCGCCCGCGCTCACCGCATCCGCAAAATGGCCGGCGGCGGCATGCGGCAGTCGGGTTTTCTGGCCGCAGCGGCCAGCTATGCGCTGGACCACCATCTGGACCGTTTGGCCGACGACCATGTGCTGGCGCAGCGACTGGCAGACGGGGTGCAAGGCATTGACGGCCTGCGCGTACGCTCGGCGCAAACCAACATCGTGTTTGTGGATGTGGACAACGGCCTGGGCCCGGATTTGCTGGCCTACCTGAAGCAGCACGGCGTGCTGGCCAC
>JBEANP010000301.1:0-3347 GCA_041165385.1 Pseudomonadota bacterium
ATGGGTTGTTACCTGAAAGCGCTGTTTGGCCCCGAGAGCCTGTTTTTGGCCGGAGCCGTGGCTGCCACGGTGGTGACGTGGTTTACGTTTTTGCCGTCTTTCATCTTCATTTTGGCGGGCGGCCCGCTGGTGGAAACCACCCACAACGATTTGAAATTTACCGCGCCCCTAACCGCCATCACGGCTGCCGTGGTGGGCGTGGTGGTGAATCTGGCGCTGTTTTTTGGCTACCACGTGCTCATGCCCCAAGGCCAGTCAGGCCGGTTTGATGCGGTGGCGGCGGTCATTGCGGTGCTGGCCGCGGTGGCGCTGTTTAAGTACAAGCGCAACGTGATTCACGTCATTGCAGCCAGCGCCGTGCTGGGTTTGTTGACATCACTTTTTCACTAGGAGCACAGCATGGGTCATATGACGGTTCGCGAATTGGCGTTGTGGCAGGGCGGTGATATGCCATTCACCTTGTTGGATGTGCGCCGCGCCGCAGCCCGCCAAGGCGATGGCACCCACATTGCGGGTGATCAGTGGCTGGACCCGGCGCTGTGGCTGGATTGGAAAGACGGCGTTGCCAACGACCGACCCGCGGTGATGTATTGCGCCCACGGCCACGAAATCAGTCAGGGCCTGACGGCGGCGCTGCGCGCCATGGGCATCGACGCGCGGCACTTGGAGGGGGGCATTGCGGCTTGGAAAGCGGCGGGGCGCGCAGTGCTGCCCAACTAGCAGGGGCACAGTGCGTAGGGGCTGTGGGCGTGGGGAGTTTTATACTTGCCAAATGAACGAACTAGTACATTCAGACGTAGAACCCGTTCCCGCCCCAACCACCCCGGCCTCGCGCACCAACGACCCGGCTCGCACCATGGCCGAAATTTTGGCGGTGGCCACCCACGAGTTTGCGGACAAGGGCCTGACCGGTGCGCGCATCGACGCCATAGCCGCCGCCACCCGCACCAGCAAGCGCATGATTTACTACTACTTTGGTAGCAAAGAAGGCCTGTACGTGGCGGTGCTGGAAGACGCCTACCGCGGTGTGCGCAGCACCGAAGGCAACTTGCATCTGGAGGACCTGCCCCCGATGCTAGCGCTGCGTCGCCTGGTGGAGTTCACGTTTGACCATCACCAGGGCAAGCAAGACTTCGTCCGCTTGGTGATGTCCGAGAACATCCAGCGCGGGCACTACCTAGCCCAAAGCAAAAGCATGCGCCAAGTGAACGAGGCAGCGATTGACACCATCGCCAAGCTGTACCAACGCGGCGTGAACGAGGGCGTATTTCGCGCCGGGCTGGACCCGCTGGATATTCATGCGTCTATCTCGGCACTGAGCTTTTTTAACGTGTCCAACCAATACACCTTTGGCTTGATCTTCGAGCGCGATGTGCAAGAAGCCCAAGCCCTGATCCAACGTCGCGCTAGTGTGGTGGAGATGGTGACGCGGTTTGTGGGTGTTTAGGGTAGATTTTTAGGTCAAATGCGGCTGTAGCGCCCGTGTTACATGCATAAGTTGCTATGTTTTTTATAGCGTATTTGAGCAAATTTACCCACCCAAACCACTTCACAGCGAAGCTAGGAGTCGCAATTAAGAACGATGCAAAGGTTGGGCGTAGTTTTTTCCCACGTTCCGACCTTGATGCAAATTTGGATTAAGCATGCTGGGAAAGAACAAGTCGGCATAACAGCTAACGTCGAACGTCATACATTGAATAGGGTAAACCCTAGTCACATAAAACTAACCAGTTCGTACATTACAGGTACTGGAAATTTCAGGAGACAAATCTGTGGTGAAAAAGTTAATTGATGGCTATTGCCAGTTACTGGGCTACTTCATCGCTGCCGCGCTGGCGCTGATGGTGGTGCTGGTGTTTGGCAATGTGTTCATGCGCTACGCATTGAACTCGGGCTTCACGGTGTCTGAAGAGTTGTCGCGCTGGTTGTTTGTGTGGGTCACGTTCATGGGCGCGGTGATTGCGCTGCGTGACAACGCCCACCTCGGCACCGACATGCTGGTCGGCAAACTTGGCCCGGCAGGCAAGCGCATTTGCATGGGCCTCTCGCTGCTGCTGATGATTTTTTGCCTCTGGCTCATCTTCAAGGGCACGTATGAGCAGTTTCTGGTCAACGTGGATTCCGAGAGCCCAGTAATGGAGGTCTCTATGGGCTGGTTCTATGCAGGTGGCATGGTGTTCTCGGCATTGAGCGCGCCCATCTTGCTGCTGGATTTGTACCGCTTGGTGACGGGCCAGATCGACGACGAACATCTGATGTTGATGCAGGAATCGGAAGAGGCGCCTCATGCGGCTGCCGACGACGCTAAAACCGCCCACTAATTCAAGAGACTCACTATGACCATCATCGTTTTTCTGGGTTCCCTGATGGCCGCCATGGCCTTGGGCGTGCCCATCGCTTTCTCGCTGCTGTTGTGCGGTGCGGCATTGATGTGGCACCTCAGTATGTTTGACGCCCAGATTCTGGCGCAGAACCTGCTCGAAGGTTCCAATAGCTTTCCGCTGCTAGCCGTGCCTTTCTTTATGCTCGCAGGCGAGATCATGAATGCCGGCGGCTTGTCCCGCCGTATTGTCAACTTCGCCATGGCACTGGTGGGTCACGTGAAAGGTGGCTTGGGTTATGTGACCATCGTGGCCGCCGTGATCATGGCCTCGCTATCTGGCTCTGCCGTGGCAGATGCGGCCGCACTCACCGCGTTACTGCTGCCCATGATGGTGGCTGCGGGACACGACCGGGCACGCTCGGCGGGACTGATTGCCTCCGCAGGCATCATTGCTCCCATCATTCCACCGAGCATTGGTTTTGTGATCTTTGGCGTGGCCGCCAACGTGTCTATCTCCAAGCTGTTCATGGCGGGCATCTTTCCCGGTGTCTGGCTGGCGCTCTCGCTGGTCGCGACCTGGTGGTGGCTGGTGCGCAGCGAGCACGTCGTTCCGCCCCCACGCAAGTCGGGCGCTGAGGTGCTGGAGTCCATGCGACTGGCAACCTGGGCGCTGGTGCTCCCGTTCATCATCGTGTTTGGCTTGAAGTTTGGTGTGTTCACACCCACAGAAGCGGCCGTTGTCGCCGCGGTGTATTCGTTGTTTGTGTCCACCGTGATCTACCGTGAACTCAATTTCAAGCAACTGATTCCTCTGTTTGTGGGGGCTGCCAAAACCAGCGCGGTGGTGATGTTCCTGGTGGCTGCTGCGATGGTGTCGGCCTGGCTGATAACCGTTGCTAATTTGCCAGGGCAGGTGGTCGCGTTGCTGCAGCCTCTGCTGGACAGCCCGCGTTTGCTGATGCTGGCCATCATGGTGCTGACCATGGTGGTGGGTACCGCGCTGGACATGACGCCCACCATTTTG
>JBEANP010000302.1:0-3343 GCA_041165385.1 Pseudomonadota bacterium
TGGCGGTACGGTGCATCAGGTGGCCCTTAGCGACCAACGCGCCGACGGCGGGCTGCATGAAGCTGGTTTTCATCTCGATGGTGACCACACCCATCTCCACAGCCACGCTGCGCGCCGCCGTTGCCATAGACACGTCCAATAACGTCATCAGCGCGCCGCCATGCGTCACGCTGAACGAGTTGAGGTGCTCTGCCTTGGCCGCGTACAAAATCTCAGACCGACCGTCTGCGAAGGCAGTCAGCTCAAAGCCCAGATGGTGGACAAACGGAATCTCAACGCCGAAACCTCCAAGCGTGGGGTTCATAGTCACTATCCACCGGTTACAACGCTGACGCCACCATCCACCGCAAGCCACTGGCCGGTGATGTGCTTGCCCGCGTCCGATGCATACAGCAGGCACAGGCCCTTGAGGTCTTCGTCGTCGCCAATGCGCTTGAGCGGCGCGTGGGCGGCCATTTTGTCTTCACCCAGCGTTTCAATGAGCACGGCAGCCATCTTGGTCTTGAAAAATCCGGGGCAAATCGCGTTGACGTTGATGCCATACACGCCCCACTCCGCCGCCAAGGCGCGGGTGAAGTTGATCACCGCGCCTTTGGACGTGTTGTAGGCAATGGTCTTCATGGCCGTGGGGTTGCCCCCCAGGCCGGCTATGGACGCGATGTTGATGATGCGGCCACCGGGATTAGGCGTGCCCGCAGCTTGCGCGCTGCGGAAGCGCGGAATCATGCTTTTCTTGGCAATGATTTGGCTGAGTAAAAAGTAGCCGCGCACGTTGAGGTTCATCACCTTGTCCCACGCCTCCACAGGGTGGTCTTCGGCCGCTGCGCCCCAAGATGCACCTGCATTGTTGATCAAAATGTCCACGTCGCCCATGCGCTCCATGGTTTCAGTAGCCAGGCGGTGAATGTCGGCTTCTTTGGCGCAGTCAGCGGCAATCCAGCGGGCATCAATGCCAGCGGCTTGCAGCTCGGCTACCGCACCTTCAAGGTCTGCGGCTTTGCGCGAGCTGATCATCACCTTGGCACCCGCCTCGCCCAAAGCGTGCGCCATTTGCAGGCCCAGGCCGCGCGAGCCGCCGGTGACCAAGGCGGTTTTGCCGGTCAAATCGAAGAGTTGTTGAATGCTTCTTGTCATGAGAGTCTCCAGGGGAATTTGTTTTATGTAGTTCGCTTGGCTTAGATGTCCGGTTTAGGTGTCTTTACCCATGCGCGAGCGCAGGTAAATCATCACCACACCGGCCAGCACTGCGGCACCGCCCACCGCATAAAACACGGTGGGGTCTTCAGCTTGCGTGCGTTCCACAAACGAGCCCAGCACCAGGGCCAGCAGCCCCCCGTAAATGCAGACCCAGGTATAACGCTCCAAGCGCACATGGCTGGCGTTGGTGCTGCCGTTGTATTTTTTAAAAAAACTCATTAAAACGCTCCTTCAGGAAATGACGCACAGGTCATATCGCGTGATTGCACCACAGAGAGCCAAGCGCCAATTTTGGGCAGCTCGTAGTGGAAGAAAAACTGGGTGCAGCCCAGGCGGCCTTGCGTGTCCAGCTGCGCAGCCTGCGGGTCAAGTTCCAGTGCCTTGGCGGCCACATCCAGCCAAATCCAGGCCAGCACCGTGTGGCCAAACGCTTGCAGGTACGGCACGGCATTGGCCAGCGCCTCGGCAGGCACGCCGGTGGACCAGGCTTTGCCAGTGGCCGCGCCCACGTCGTGCAGCGCGCTGCCCAAAGCTTTCGCTAACGGAACCAACTGTGCGTGCGCGCTCGCTTGGGCCATGGTGGCCTGCATGCGCGCAGCCAGCAGTTGCATGCCTTTGCCGTCTTCCATCAGCACCTTGCGGCCCAGCAGGTCCAGGGCCTGAATGCCGTGGGTGCCCTCGTGAATCATGTTCAGGCGGTTGTCGCGCCAGTATTGCTCCACCGGAAAATCGCGCGTGTAGCCATAGCCGCCGTGCACCTGAATGGCCAGGCTGTTGGCCTCTAGGCACCATTCGCTGGGCCAGCTTTTGGCAATGGGCGTGAGCACTTCTAGCAGCAGCCGGGCATCGTCTGCCACCTGGCCACCTGCGGTGTGGTGTTCGTCCACCAAGCGCGCGCAATACAGTTCCAGCGCCAGCGCACCCTCGCCATAAGCCTTTTGCGCCAGCAGCATGCGTTTGACATCCGCATGTTCAATGATGCGGGTTTGCGGCGCTGCAGCGTCTTTGCCGGAACCTGTAATCGGGCGACCCTGCGGGCGGTTTTTGGCATATTCCAGTGACGCGTAGTACCCGGCCAAGCCCAACATGGTGGCCGCAATGCCCACGCCAATGCGCGCCTCGTTCATCATGTGGAACATGCACGCCAGGCCCTTGCCCGGCTGCCCCACCAAATAGCCCACTGCACCCGCACCGTCGCCAAATGGGCCACCCTGCCCCACAGGAAACTTGCCCTCGCCAAAGTTAAGCAGTGTGTTGGTGGTGCCCCGCCAGCCCAGCTTGTGGTTCAGCCCTGCCAGCGCCACGTCGTTGCGCACGCCTGTGAGTTGGCCCTGGGTGTTGACCAGTTTCTTGGGCACGATGAACAGCGATATGCCTCGCGTGCCGGGCACCAGCTTGCCATCGGCATCAGGAATCTTGGCCAGCACCAAGTGGATGATGTTCTCGGTCAGCTCATGCTCACCGCTGGAGATCCACATCTTGTTGCCTTTGAGGCGGTAGCGCGGGCCCAGCGGGTCCTGATCCCACGGAACGAAGCCATCGGCGGCTTCTGATGAGGTCACGTCTGGAACTGCGCGGGTGGCCACGTCCGACAGGCTAGAGCCCGCCTGCGGCTCGCTCAGGCACATGGTGCCCGAGAAGCGGCCTGAAAATTCATTCTTGGCAAACACCTCTTTTTGCAGATCGGTGCCATGCTTCATCAGCAAATTGGCGTTGCCCGTGGTGAGCATGCCTGAGCCGATGCTGACCGACGCACAGGCAAAAAAAGCGTTGGCCGCAGCCTCTACGCTGTAGGGCAGTTGCATGCCACCCATCTCGTAGTCTTGCGCGGCGCTGAGCATGCCGGACTCGGCATAGGCACGGTTAGCGTCATGGGTAGCCCGCGGCAAGATGACCCGTTCGCCATCAAAGTGCGGCTCTTGCACATCCACCAGCCGGTTGAACGGCGCGTACTTGTCGCGCGCAATGCGCTCGCAGGTGTCCAGCACAGCGTCAAAGGTTTCACGGCTGTGGTCGGCAAACCGCGCACGCTGTGCCAAGGCCGAAGTGTCAAGCCAGTCGTGGAGCAAAAAGTCGATGGTGGTGCGTAGCGTCATGCACCGCATTGTGCGGCAGCCAGGCGGTTTGGAGGTGTGGGGAATGTCTT
>JBEANP010000303.1:0-3334 GCA_041165385.1 Pseudomonadota bacterium
GGTTTGTCGATTGCCATGCGCAATGGGGTGCGGGCGGGCTATAGCGCCGAGGCGCATCCATTCCCCAGTTTGTTTGCAGACAAGTTGTACAACATTGCAGGCGTTGCTATTACGCTGGCCGACATTGGCACCTTCTGTGTGGCCCTGATGCTGGTGTTTGCAACCCAAGCCTTCATGACTAAGACCGTGACTGGTCGCGCCATGCAAGCCGTGGCACAGAATACCGAGAGTGCATCGGTGCTGGGCATCAACGTACCCCGCATGATTTTTTACGCTTTTGCCATCAACGCTGTGCTGGCCGTGGCTGCTGCGCTGCTGGTTACGCCTACCTACCTGGCCAAATTCGACATGGGCGAGTCCCTGGGTACCAAAGCGTTCTTCGCCGCCATCATTGGCGGGTTTAACAATTCACGCGGCGCGCTCTTGGGCGGGTTGATTGTGGGTGTCTGTGAGAACTTGGCCGCGGCCTACATCTCCCCGGCCTATAAAGACGCTGTGGCGTTGGTGATTTTCATGGTGGTGATTTTGTTCAAGCCCCAAGGGTTGTTGGGCAAAAAAGAAGAGCGCAAGGTCTGACATGAAAAAATCCACTCTTTTTTTGATAGCAGCTGGTGTAATACTGGTGGGCGCTAGCCCCATTTTTCTTAAAAATTACGGCATTTATTTGCTGTCGTACTGGCTGATCTTTGTGATCGCCACCATGGGCCTGAATTTGACCGTGGGCTATGCGGGTCAGAAATCGTTGGGTCATGCTGCTTTCTTTGGTATTGGTGCCTACACGGTGGCCATCATGATGAAGGCGGGCATCAGCTTCTGGCTGGGCTTGCCCGCTGCCGCACTGATTTGTTTTGTTACGGGCGTTGTGCTTGGCTTCCCGGCGCTACGCGTGCAAACCATTTATTTGGCGTTTGCCACGCTGGGCTTCAACACCGCCATTTGGCTGGTGATGCGCAATGAAGAGTGGCTGACTGGTGGCACTTTTGGTATCAACGGCATTGAGCGACCCAGCCTGTTTGGCTTTTCGCTGGAGAGCAACCTGGCGTACTACTACTTTGTGCTGGGCACTGCGGTGGTGATGGCTGCGCTGCAATGGGGGCTGCTGCGCAGCCCGTGGGGCAAGGCATTTACGGCCTTGCGCGACAACCCCATTCGGGCTGAGAGCCTGGGCATCAATACCCGCAGCTACACGCTGCTGAGTTTTGCCATTGGTGCGGTGTATGCCGGTGTGGCCGGTGCGTTGTTTGCATCGCTCGTGCAGTTTATTGAGCCAGCGCCGTTTACTGTGGGGGCGTCCATCATGATGTACCTGATGGTGGTGGTGGGTGGCCCGGGCTACTTCCTGGGGCCGCTGTTGGGTTCTGCGGTGGGCGTCATTCTTCCCGAGTGGCTGCGCTTTGCGCAGGCTTGGTACCTGTTTGTGTTTGGCGCGGCGGTGGTGTTGCTGATGATTTGGCTGCCAGATGGTTTGCTGAGCATTCCAGACCGCATCAAGGCCAAACGCATTGCCCGCGAGGCCAGCGCAGCGCGTGCCGCAGCGGCTAACAATTTGGGAGCGAAATAATGAGCCAAGCCGCAACCCAAAGTACTGCACAAAGCGCAACGCACAGCCCCGTACTCAAAGTCACCAACATCAAGAAAGCCTACGGTGCCATTCAGGCCGTCGGCGGTGTGTCTTTTGAAGTGTTGCCGGGTGAAATATTTGGCGTAATCGGGCCTAACGGCTCGGGCAAGACCACGTTGTTTAACAGCATGCTGGGGCAGATTACCCCCGACGAAGGAAGGATTGAGCTTAATGGCCGCGACGTAACGCAGTCTGGCCCGCTGGAACTTAACCGGCTGGGGGTAGGGCGCACCTTCCAGACGCTGCAAGTGTTTGGCAAGATGACGGTGCGCGACAACCTGATCGTGGCCGCCCAAGAGCACAAGGGTTCCATGCTAAGCCGCATGTTTGCGCCCGGCGATTCGGGCTTGGGCGCAAAGGCCGATGCGCTGATTGATCAGTTTCACATTCGCCATGTGGCCGACAAAAAAGCAGGCGAACTGTCCTACGGTCAGCAAAAGCTGGTGGATATTGCCATGGCCTTTATGAGCGAGCCCGACCTGGTGCTGCTGGACGAGCCCTGTGCGGGGGTGAACCCCAGCTTGGTGGGGGGCATCAGCACCCTGCTCAAAGAGCTGAACCGCAACCCCAAGTTTGGCAAAAAGAGTTCGTTTGTGGTGATTGAGCACAACATGGACTTTGTGATGGACCTGTGCCACCGCATCATGGTGATGGTCGAGGGCCGGGTACTTGCTATCGGCACACCGGACGAGATTCGCAGCAACAAGCAAGTGCTTGATGCCTACCTGGGGAGCTGAGCCATGACGCAATCTAAGTCAACTGATACCTGTATTGAGTTTGTCGATGTGGTGGCGGGCTACAAGGATTTCATGATCCTGAACAACCTGTCGTTCAAAGCCAAGCGCGGCACCATCACGTTACTGCTGGGGCCAAATGGTGCAGGCAAGTCCACGGTGCTGAAAGCCCTGTTTGGCTTGCTCAAGCCACGCCAAGGCAAGATATTGCTCGATGGCGTGGAAGTGAACGGTGCTAGCCAGAAGGCGCTGCTGGCCCAAGGCATTGCCTTTGTGCCGCAGGGGCGCAACCTGTTTGGCCAGCTCAGCGTGTTTGAAAATCTGGAGCTGGGCGGCATCACGCTGGGCATGAAGACCACGCACGAGCGCATTCCCGAAGTGTTGGAATTCTTCCCCCGCGTGAAAGAGCGCATGCATTCACCGGCGGCAGCGCTGTCGGGCGGTGAGCAAAAGCAATTGGAAATTGGCCGTGCATTGTTGCTGCGCCCCAAAGTGCTTTTGATTGACGAGCCGTCTATAGGCCTCTCGCCATTGGTCGTACAGGATGTGTTCAAGCTCTTGCGCAAGCTGGCAGACCAGGGCACTACGGTGCTGATGGTGGAACAAAATGTGAAGAGCGCCCTGAAGATTTCTGACGAAGCCATCGCCCTGGAATCGGGCCGCTTGGTGCTGCAAAAACCGGCCTCGGACTTGCTTGCAGACCCCAATATCGAGCGGCTATTTTTGGGTGGAGCCCACACCACGGCGGCGCCTGCAGCGGCGGCTGTTTAGTGCGCATTTTTTTATATCTCGGGAGAACCTATGAACCACACAACACAACGCCCCAGCGGTGCTGACCGCGAGCACATCGATGAAGGCCCCAATCCGCTTGGGCTGGAGGGCATAGAGTTCATTGAGTACGCCACTTCCAAGCCCCAGGCTTTGGGCCAAGTGTTGGAGGCCATGGGCTTTCGCCCTATAGCACGCCACCGCTCGCGAG
>JBEANP010000304.1:0-3330 GCA_041165385.1 Pseudomonadota bacterium
CAGATGTCACCCATTAACTTTGAAAAACTGCAACAGGGGAAAAAGCAAACCCCCGACATCTCACCAATATCTGCACCTCAACTATCAACACCACTGCTCACAGAAGAATTGATAATCAACGCAGAGCCCGAAATAACCGGGGTCTAAACCCAAGAGTCCATTTGTGTCCGTGGGAACGGGTCAACTCCACTCTGAGGTTACGCTTCTCAAGCATCATGCAGCCCGGAATGCAACGACAATAGTACAACCTTCGGTGCAAGACCGATGGGTAGAGGATCGAACTTACAGGAGCAATTTGATGTCAGCTGGCTATGTCTACATCCTTATCAATCCGGCAATGCCCGGACTTGCCAAAGTTGGTAAGACGACGCGCACGAGTAAGGAGCGGCAGCTTGAACTGTCCTCCGCGACAGGCGTACCATCTCCGTTTATTCTCGCCTACGAACATCCGGTGGCCAACTGCCACGCCGCGGAATCGTGGGTGCACGCGGAGCTTGACCGCCGAGGGTACCGGGCTTCCGCCAGTCGAGAGTTCTTTACCGCGCCCCTGCACGAGATTGTTTCTGTTGTGGTGATGGGTGCTACCACCCAAGGCGCGGTAGGTGAACAAACGGAGCAATCCGTCGCCTCTGTGGACGGCGGAGAGCTGGCTGACGAGTTATCGAGGCTCGCGGACAGCTACCGCGACGGTACAGATGATGTTCTCAGGAGTCCACGTCGTGCCCTTGAGCTGTATGAACAAGCGGCGAAACTAGGCGACTCGTACTCTTGCGAGCAAGCGGCAAATTTGTTGCGCGTCGGAGGCGACGGGGTGAGGCCAGACTTCGCAAAGGCACTTGAATACCTGAAGCGATCACTCTCGCTGAGTCCCGAGCACAACTGGCATCTGAGCGGCGAAATTGCAAAGCTTTACTCTGAAGCGGGCCAGGCCGTTAGCACGCTCCCGTACTGGGGCAAGTTTGCTGAACGGTTGGACAGCCAGACCAGTTCGTACCAAGCTGCGGCGCTATGGCGCTACTGCTTTGATGTTGTGCACTCCGGCATTTCGCACGACATTCCCGACTCAACGATTGGACTCTTTGGTCCATTGCTAATTGGTGAAGTCAACAGAGCATTGATGTTGGAAAACATCGATACAGGCTCGGCTGAACGGACCAAGGCCTTCATTGTGGATTGTGTTGGTAAGTCTTTGTAGCTGCTGACATGCCCGCTACCTTGTGGCCGGCGCCTAACCTGTCGTTCGAGGCGACGTTAGAAGTTCAAGCTGGCTGGTGTATTGACGCCAATTAAGGTATATTTTTTATACTATGAACTTCTTCGAATTTGACACCGAAAAAAGCGAATCCAATCGCGCGAAACACGGTATCGATTTCGTCGAAGCGCAGGGGCTCTGGAACGACCCGATGCTGCTGGAGATCCCGGCAAAAACGGATGATGAGCCGCGGTATCTGATGATTGGGTTAATTGATGGGAGGCACTGGTCGGCCGTCATTACCTACCGAGGGGCCAATATCCGATTGATATCCGTGCGTCGCGCACGCACAGAAGAGGTGGCACTTTATGAAAGCTAAAAAGTTCGAGCAACAGTTTGACGAGGGCGTAGACATCACGGCTTCTTTGGACTTGTCCAAAGCCAAGCGCGTACTGCAAGAGCAGAAGCGGGTGAATGTCGATTTTCCAACGTGGATGATTGACTCGCTAGACCGCGAAGCTAGCAAACTGGGGGTTACAAGGCAGTCTGTTATTAAGGTTTGGCTGGCCGAACGTCTAGAGGCGACGGCTTCTAACTTGCCGTTCCAACGGACGCGCGCTGGTACCGTGCATCGCTGAACTCTACGTTGGGCGTCATCAAACCTATAGTTTCGCTATGCCTCCAATATTCCAATCACTGCCACTTTGGCTCCAGTTGACTCTCGTTGCGGTACCTGCACTTAGCGCAATCCTTGCGGCCAGTGCGCTTGCTCTAAATGTCCTTCAGTCCAGGCGCACCAATGCACAGGCGCGGGCAGCGTTGGTTGCTGAATGCCTCAAGGATTTTGCCAACGATGAAGATATCCAACGCGCGTTTTATACAATCGAATACAACGAGTTTGTGTACGACTCACATTTCCATAAATCAGATCAAGAGCGCGAGATTGACAAGCTGCTTCGTCACTTTGCAAACCTTGCGTTGTCATGGAAAAGTGGCCTCTTAAGCATCGAAGATGTAAGGCCTGTCCAATATTACATACTTCGGGTCATGAAGAATCCCGGGATTCTGAAGTACATGGAGTTCATGGCAGAGTGGCTCAAGCAATCTAATGGTGGGCAGCATCCCTACGCTGTGCTCGGCGAACTCTGCGACATACTAGCCGAGGCTTCTCGATGACGCGCAACAGGTTGCTCGTCGCGGACGCGCAGCAGCAGGTTGCCGCTGCGCGGCGCTTGCTGCGTGCCGGACAGCGCCAACGTTAACCTGTTAAAAATAGGTTGGGTAAAGTACCGATATGGCACCTACCATTGTTCGTGACGGCCAATTCGTCTCTTCTTCTTTCATGGGAAGAGACACGCATTCATGTCCACGTATCACACATGGACGATGAAGCGAAGTTCTGGCTGGTCTTTCAGCTACGCAACTTCGACAAGCGCAAGCAGTTGTGAATGCACACTTGAAGGAGATCCAAGATGCCCGGAACCAGCACTTTGGCAGCTGAGGTTACCCATGTTTCGAAGCACGGTTTTTGGCTGATGCTCGCCGACGAGGAGCTGCTCGTGCCTTTTGATCAATTTCCGCTGGTTTCGGGAGCAGCGGGCTAACAAATTGCACCTTCTAGCTATAGACAATCTCCCCCGCCTGGTTGGGCAACACCTGCGCATACAATCTCCCCGCGAGCGCAAGCTCGCATTCGCTAGGGGTGTTGTGGTGTGCTGCAAATCGCACTGCGACTGAGAAAGTCCCTTTGAACCTGATTGAGGTAATCCTCGCGCAGGGAAGCATGTTGTAACGGCGCCTTGCTGACGCTGTACACCGCCGACCTGCCATTCACTTACGGAAATAGTTGATGGCCATCTCTACCAATCTCTCTTCGCCGCAAATCGGTGGTAACACCGCTCTTTCCCCTTTGCCCTTGGACCAACGGTCATTCGGGTTTCGCGACCACACATCTTTGTGGCTCAGTCTTGGCGTGGGCCTGCTGGTCATGCAAATTGGTGCCTACTTGGTGCCTGCTTTGGGGCTACGTGACGCCCTAGTCGTCATCGTGCTCGGCTCCACACTGGGTGCAGGTCTGCTGGCCTGGACGGCAAAGGTAGGCTGCGACAGCGGCTTGTCTAGCTCCGGACTGATGCACG
>JBEANP010000305.1:0-3329 GCA_041165385.1 Pseudomonadota bacterium
GCTGCGCAGCTGATGCAAGTGTGCGCAGCCAACGGAATGGCTAATCTGGACCACTCGGCGTTGGTGCGCGCACTGGAGATCATGGCGAACCACGAGGTGGCAAAGTCCTAATTGAGCTTCGCGCCAGCCTCAAACCACTGCTTGATGAGCGCACGCTCGGCATCGGTGATCTGGGTGGCGTTGTTCATGGGCATGATTTTGGTGACCACCACTTGCTGGTATATCGCCTGCGCATGCTGGGCCACACCTTCGGGTGAATCCAGCCGCACGTTTTTCATTTGTACCTGCTCTGCGTGACACGAATAACATCGCTGCGCCAGCACCGGTTGCAGCAATTTATAGTCAATAGTGGCTGCAGCGCCCGTGGGGCCTACGTAACTAGCTCCTGAATTAATAGCGCCTTGGTTAGGCTTAAGCCAGACGATCGTGGCCAGCAACACCACCACGCCCACGGCCGCATAGGGCCATGGGTGCGCGTTGCGGCCCAGCTTAAAGCCATGGCGCAAGACAAAGAACTGGCGAATGGCAGCTCCTGCAAACATCATCAAAATCAACACCACCCAGTTTTGCGGGTGGCTGTAGGTGAAGCTGTAGTGGTTGCTCAGCATCGCAAATATCACCGGCAGCGTGAAGTAGGTGTTGTGCACACTGCGCTGCTTACCGCGCTTGCCGTGGATGGGGTCCACGGGGCGGCCTGCCTTGATGTCGGCTACCACGGTGCGCTGGCCGGGAATGATCCAGAAAAACACATTGGCGCTCATGCTGGTGGCAATCATGGCCCCGACCAACAAAAAGGCAGCGCGCCCTGCAAACCAATCGCAAGCCAAGTATGCAGCCACGCCCACCAGCACCGTAACCAGTGCGCCCACAATGGCATCGCCATTTTTGTGCTTGCCAAAGACCCGGCAAATGCCGTCATAAGCCAGCCAGAACACCACCAAAAATGCCAGCGCCACCGTCACCGCCGTAGCAGGTGCCCAGTCCATCACCGACTTGTCAATCAGGTAGGTGCCCGCGCTCCAGAGATAGGACACCGTAAACAACGAGAAACCGGTAAGCCAAGTGGTATAGCTTTCCCAATAGAACCAATGCAGATGCGACGGCAGCTGCGGTGGTGCACCTGCGAATTTGACCGGGTGATAAAAGCCACCGCCATGCACGGCCCACAGCTCACCGCTTACACCCTGCTTCTTCAAGTCTTCATCCACCGGGGGGGTGAGGCTGCTGTCTAAAAATACAAAATAGAACGACGAGCCCACCCAAGCAATAGCGGTGATGACGTGGGCCCACCGCAAAAGCAAATTGGCCCAGTCTAGAAAATAGCTTTCCATACAGTGTGTTCTCCGTGCAATAGCTCAAAGTGTATACAGTTTTCTCAAAACCTAACGCGTTGCAAGAGTTGGGCCGCCACACCTACAGCAATCACTTCAGGGCGCTTATCGGCAATGCCGGGCACCCCAATCGGGCAGGTAATGTGGGCAATTTCGGCCTCGGTAAAGCCACGGCTTTGCAGTCGCTGGCGGAAAGACGCCCACTTGGTTTTGCTGCCAATCAAACCAACATAGGGCAAGTCGCCCTGCGCACGCTGGCGCACAAGGCACGCAGCCACGATGTCTAAATCTTCGGCATGGCTAAAGCTCATTACCAGCACGTGTGAGCCAGCGACGAGGTCACTTACCGCACGATCTACAGGCTCAGAGTGCTCACATTGCACGTTAGCTGACAAGGGCTGCGGAAATATTTCGTCCCGGCTATCAATCCAACGTACCACAAAGGGCAAATTACCGAGCACATCGATCAACGCACTCCCTACGTGCCCTCCACCAAACAATGCCACCGGTGTGTACTCAGAACGCAAGCGGATATTGAGCATCGGTATATCGGCTGCAGTCACCCGCTCATAGCGCAAGTGCACCTCGCCACCACAGCACTGCCCCAAGCCTGGGCCCAGTGCGTAGCGTTGCACCTCTTCGGTACCGGCCAACAAAGCACATTGGCGAGCATGGGCAATGGCATCGAATTCCAAATGACCGCCGCCCACCGTGCCAACAATCCCCTGCGCAAATACCGCCATCCACGCGCCCACATCACGTGGCACAGAACCGCGTGTGGACTGCACAGATACCAAAATGGCATCGGCATAGGACAAGTGCGACACGAGTTGATCAAGGATTTTCACAAATAGATACCTAAATATGCGCCAGCAGGTCCCAACTTTACGTCTACTTAAGGCACAGTACGCAGTGCGACTACACAACCAATAATAGGAGACTCGCTATGAAAAATTTCGCCCTCTGCACTGCGTACAAGCAAACATCACGTTGGACTATTTTGGCGTGTATTGCCACTTTGTTTGTCGGTTGCGCCATCAAGCAACCCGAAGTTGCACAGCCCCCTGCACCGCCCAAGCCTGCACCCCTGCCCCCAGTGCAGCCTAAGCCATTGCCCCCTGAGATTGTGGACAAAGGCAAAGTGTCGTCGGCCACAACACCAAGGGATTACCGTCGCGATGCTGCTCAGCACCTATACGCAGGCAATACGGACCGGATTTACTCTGGGAAAATGCCGCCACTGCTGTACGCCGTGGGCGTGCTCGAGGTTGAAATTGACAAACGCGGCAACGTAACTGGCACCAGCTGGATGCGCCGCCCTAGCCATGCACCCGAAGTAGTGGCAGAAATCGAACAAGCTGTGCGCCGTGCCTCACCATTTCCAGCCCCAGCGCGCATGGGCCGTGTAACTTATACCGACACTTGGCTGTGGCACAAGAGTGGCCGTTTTCAATTAGACACACTTACTGAAGGCCAGATGTAAAGAAAACCTCCAAGCTCCGCCGCTGCGCGGATCGCTTACGAACCCCGGTAGGTGGAGTAACTCCACGGACTGACCAGCAGCGGCACATGGTAGTGCTGCTCTACGTTGGCAACACCAAAGTCCAATGTCACTTGGTTTAAAAAGTTGGGTTCAGGCAACTCAACCCCACGTGCCTTGAAGTACCCTGCCACATCAAACACCAGCCGGTAAGTACCGACCGACAGGCTGCTGTTGTCATACAGCAAGCCATCTGGGTTACGCCCATCTTGATTCAAAGTAAACCGTTTAACGCATGTAGCTTGATCTGCTTGGGTGATGTAGAGCGCAACAGCCATGCCTGCAGCAGGTGTGCCGTGCATGGTGTCCAGTACGTGAGTGCTTAATCCCATAATGAATCCTTCCGTGACGCCGTAAATTTCGCCAAAGTGTATACACTTTTTTTGATAGCAGCTATCATTCCAACATGAATTCCACAACGACCGGTTTCATTGTTGAGTCGCTTACCCGCGCGGTGG
>JBEANP010000306.1:0-3309 GCA_041165385.1 Pseudomonadota bacterium
GCGACCGACAAGGTCCTCGGACGAGTAGCCAGCGAAGTTGCTCTCCGTTTGCGCGGCAAACACAAGGCCATTTACACGCCTCACGTCGATACCGGTGACTTCATTGTCATCATCAACGCATCTCAACTGCGTGTCTCTGGCGCCAAGCCGATCGACAAAGTTTATTACAGCCACTCCGGCTATCCAGGTGGCATTTCCGCCATCAACTTCCGTGACATGCAAGCCAAGTTCCCTGGCCGCGCTTTGGAAAAAGCCGTCAAGGGCATGCTGCCAAAAGGCCCTCTGGGCTACGCCATGATCAAGAAGCTCAAGGTGTACGGTGGTGCTGAGCATCCTCATACCGCTCAACAGCCTAAAGTGTTGGAAATTGCTGGTATTTCTACCAACGCAGTTAAACGGGAGTCTGCCAAATGATCGGTGAATGGAACAATGGAACCGGCCGCCGCAAATCCAGCGTCGCCCGCGTGTTCTTGAAAAAAGGCTCTGGCCAAATCGTTGTTAACGGCAAAGCCATTGACAAATTTTTTGGTCGCGCAACGTCCATCATGGTCTGCAAACAGCCCCTGATGCTGACTAACCACGCTGAAACCTTTGACATCATGGTCAATGTGGCAGGCGGAGGCGAGTCTGGCCAAGCTGGCGCTACGCGCCACGGCATTACCCGTGCTTTGATTGACTACGATGCAACTCTCAAGCCCGCCTTGAGCCAAGCCGGCTTTGTTACGCGCGATGCGCGTGAAGTCGAACGTAAGAAGGTCGGCTTCCACGGCGCTCGCCGCCGTAAGCAGTTCTCCAAGCGTTAATCGCTGCAACGTTTCGTTGTATCTACAGCAGCCGCAGGAATGCAAGTTCCGGCGGCTGTTTTACATGGGACTGTTAGACTTCGCCCGCTATGAGATTTCGCCTTCTTCGCCGTCGTCTTACGATCAGCGCCCCCAGCATGCTGGTGCGCAGTGCCATGCCTTGGCCTTTGCGCTGGGCCTTATTGGCCATAGTATTGGGATTTTGTGCGGCAATTGGGTTGTGGGCGTTTGAGTTTGGCAAGGACATTGCCGGCCTCGACAGGGGCTCGAAAGAAGAGTTGTTGCGCCTACGTGCAGAGGTGACTACGCTAAAAAGCACCCTGGAAAAAGTAGGGGAAGAAAAAGACAAAGCACAGTCGATTGCCAACACGGCTGACACCATTCTCACCACTGAAAAAGCAGCGCAAGAACGCCTTGTGCAACAAGTGAAGCAGCTCGAGGCTGACAATCGCAGCTTGCGCGATGACCTTGGTTTTTTTGAAAGACTGATTCCCGCAAGTGGTGCCGATGGCGTAGCCATACGCGGGCTGCAAGCGGAGTTGCTGAGCGCTTCAACTTTAAAATGGCAAGTGCTGGTGATGCAACCCAATAGAAACGCTGCAGAATTCAATGGTCGCTTGGAGTTGGCATTCACGGGCACGTTGAATGGTAAGCCGTGGACTGCTGGCTTGCCCGCGGGCATGCAAGCGTTCAAGATTGGGCAATATGGCCGCTTGGAGGGTACTTTTGATGTTCCGCCCCAAGTGCTCGTAAAGAGCGTTATTGCCAAAGTGATGGACGGTAACGTGGTTCGGGCCACCCAGACCATTAAGTTGTAGTGAAAACCTGAGGACACACTGTGTTTAATAAAAAAAAGCAGCCCGCCATTAAAAGTTTGATTGCCCACGGGACACAAATCGACGGCAATATTGCCTTTGCCGACGGCTTGCGCGTGGATGGCGACGTGAATGGCAATGTGCATGCCAGTGACGGTATTGCCAGCATCCTGGTGATCTCTGAGTCAGCCAAAGTGGTGGGCGCTGTAGAAGCTGACCACATCATCATTAACGGTACGGTGCATGGCCCTGTGCATGCCCGCCACATGTTGGAATTGCAGCCCAAGGCGCGCATTGAAGGTGATATTCAGTACGCTGCGTTAGAGATGCACCAAGGCGCGCTTATCACCGGTCAATTGCGTCCCATCTTGGAGTTTGAGGACAAACCCACACTGAAACTAGCGGCAAATAATCAGTGAAAAAATTCCTGAGCAATTTGCTGTAGTATTCAATTTATTCTTTATTTGACCGGAGTTTCACCATGAGCGCAGTCGCTGAAAACATCCAAACCGAAATGCCCGCCCCCATTCTTTTTACAGACAGTGCGGCTGCCAAAGTGGCAGACCTTATTGCGGAAGAGGGCAACCCTGATTTGAAATTGCGCGTGTTTGTGCAAGGTGGCGGGTGCTCTGGCTTTCAGTATGGTTTTACTTTTGATGAAATCACCAACGAAGACGACACCACCATGACCAAGCACGGTGTTTCTCTGCTGATTGATGCAATGAGCTACCAGTACTTGGTGGGTGCAGAGATTGATTACAAAGAGGACTTGCAGGGCGCACAGTTCGTCATCAAGAACCCGAACGCGACCACGACTTGCGGCTGCGGTTCCTCTTTTTCGACCTGATTCGTTATATCGCGGTCTAGGCCGCGTAGATTGCACCGAGAATACGGGCGCCTCTGGCGCCCGTAACGCTTTTGATGCTGGCTGGAACGCGCATCACCGCCTGCTGTGCCAGCCAGGCAAAGGCTGTTGCCTCTACTTGCATGGGCGGTAAACCCAGCGAGTCTGACGACTCTACGCGGGTGCGCGGCAAGGCGTTTTGCAAGCGCGCCATGAGGTGTTTGTTATGCGCACCCCCACCACACACCACCAAGCTAGTGCAGTCAGCCACGGCGGTCGTAATACTGCCTGCACAGCTCAGTGCCGTGAGTTCGGCTAACGTTGCTTGCACATCGACGGGTTTAATGGACGGTGTGGCGTGCAGGTGCTGCGCAAGCCAAGTCGCATTGAACAAATCACGCCCGGTACTTTTGGGTGGAGGTTTTTGAAAAAAAGGCTCGCTTAAAAGTGTTTCAAGTAGTGCGCTGTTTATCTCGCCAGAAGCGGCCCAAGCGCCAGCGTCATCAAAAGCAGCGCCTATATGCGCAAAGCACCAGCCGTCCATCAGCGCATTGCCGGGTCCGCAGTCAAAGCCAATGAGATTCGCACCCGCGTCCGCATTGAGTACCGTGACGTTAGAGATGCCGCCAATGTTCAGCACAGCTCTTGGTGTGCCGTCTTTGCCAAAAAACGCTCGGTGAAACGGTGGTACCAGCGGCGCACCTTGGCCGCCTGCTGCCACATCGCGACTGCGAAAGTCTGCAACTACGTCGATGCCGCACAGTTCAGCAAGCAGCGCAGGTTGATTGATTTGAATGGTGTAGCCCACGCCGTCAAACTCGGCGGGTCGGTGGCGCACCGTTTGGCC
>JBEANP010000307.1:0-3291 GCA_041165385.1 Pseudomonadota bacterium
CCACCAGCGGGCCGCCCGCCAAAATGAAGATGAAAGACGGCAAAAACGTAAACCACGTCACCACCGTGGCAGCCACGGCTCCGGCCAAAAACAGGCTCTCGGGGCCAAACAGCGCTTTCAGGTAACCACCCATAAACCCCACATACGCCACCACCATGATCAGCGGCCCCGGCGTGGTCTCGCCCAGCGCCAGGCCGTCGATCATTTGCGGCGCGCTGAGCCAGCCAAAGTGTTCCACCGCTCCCTGGTACACATACGGCAACACCGCGTAGGCCCCGCCAAAGGTGAGCAAAGCGGCTTTGGTAAAGAACCAGCCCATCTGCGTCAGCGTATGGTCCCAGCCCCACGCGGCCACCAACGCAGCCATGGGAATCAGCCAAAGCGCCAGCCCCGCAGCCACCACTTTGACCACCCTGGCCCACCGAAAAAGTGCGTGCGCTGGGGTGGGCGTGTCGTCGTCAATCAGCGCCGGGCCATATGACTTGTCTTTGCCACCATGGCCACCACCCAACTGAAACTGCGCGGGCGCCAACTTGCCACCCAAGTACCCCACCAAAGCAGCTGCCAGCACGATCAAAGGAAACGGCAATTGCAACGCAAAAATGGCGACAAGCGATGCCGCCGCTATGGCCCACAGCACGTTGTTCTTGAGCGCTCTGGAGCCAATGCGATGCGCAGCCTGCAGCACGATAGCCGTCACCGCAGGCTTGATGCCGTAAAACAACCCTGCCACCAGCGGCAGCTCGCCAAACGCGATGTACACCCACGACAAGCCAATCAGGATGAACAGCGACGGCAGCACAAACAGCGCCCCGGCCACCACGCCGCCCCAAGTGCGGTGCATCAGCCAGCCAATGTAGGTGGCCAACTGCTGCGCCTCAGGCCCGGGCAGCACCATGCAGTAGTTCAGGGCGTGTAAAAACCGGCGCTCTGAAATCCATCGCCTGCGCTCCACCAGCTCGGTGTGCATGATGGATATTTGCCCCGCAGGCCCACCAAAACTAATAAAGCCCAGCTTGAGCCAGAAGCTAAAAGCTTCCCAAAAAGACACCGCTGCCGGTACGGTTAGCGCTTGCGCTTGCGCTTCTTGGGAATTGGGGTTGATGGCCTCAAGCATGCTGGTTTCCTGATGTAAAAGTTTGGTACACGCCATCGAACACGGCGCAGGCGGCGGCCAGCAGGGTATCGTCGTTGTCTATGCTGGCACGCATACCGGCCAGCACACTCTCAATGCCCGCAGCCTCTGGCGGCTGCACACCCCCGGTGTCTAAAAAATGCACTACGCCACCCAAACGCTGCAAGGCAGGGTCAGTCAGGCCAAAACTGGCCAACAGCACCTCAAAGGTCACGCGTGCACCTACATGGCTAAATTCAGCGCCGTCAAAGTCGAAACCTAGCGCACCACTGGGGCAGTCTTGCGGCGATGCCAGCCACAGCCACTGGGCTTGGGGGTCGATAAACCGGCGAATCAGCCAGGCGCTGGCCAAGCGGTCTACCCACGGGCGCGCCCGGGTGGCCCACACGCGGTTTTGGTACTGCGCCGCACTGCGCAGCACAATGTCGCCCACTCTGGGCTGGGGTTCATTGGGCGAGATGGCGTGGGCCACTGCGCCCTCTAGCTCCAGCAAGGCAGATGCCGTTTGCAACTGGGCTTCGCCAGCGCAAAAGTCAATCTCCACCAGGCTGGTGAATGCTTTGCGCAACTTGCGGGTCTGGCGCAGGGCTTCTGCCGGGCCGTTTGCCGGTGGGTCTTGCACCAGAGCAGCGCGCAGCTGGGCGATGTCGACCAGCAGCGCGGCAAAGTCGGGGGTGCGGTCAAACAGGGGCTCAAAGCACGTGCCCGCTTGGGGCTGCACATCCAGCACCAGAGCGGTTCCGCCAGCCTCCACGATGTCAGTAGCTACCGCGCTAAAAAGCCCGGCGCAAGTGTCAGTGGCGGGCAGCAGGTACACGCCATCGCGCAGCACGGCTGCGCCCGACGCCTTAAGGGTGCGCCAAGCGCGCATGCGCGCGGTGGCGTTTTCGGTGGGGAGACTGGTGACGAGGGTGATCCATTGCATATGTAGATTATTCTACATATTCGTTCTAAATTAACAAATTAATTTAAGTAGGCTTAAACCAACGGCACAGTCAGCGTTTGAATCACGCCCGCAGTGTCGGGCCGCAAGCCGCGCCACCACAAAAAGGCCTCGGCCGCCTGCTCGGCCAGCATACCCACGCCATCGGCCAGGCGCGTTACGCCTACCGACTGCGCCAGCTTTAAAAACGGGGTGAGGCCCTTGCCATAGGCCAGCTCGTAGGCCAGGCAGTTGGCACCAAACACGTTGGCTGGCAGGGGTGGCAGTTCAGACAGCAGGCTGGCCGATGTAGCGTTAAACACCACATCAAACACCTGGCCCTTCAGCTCGGCGTAGCCGCAGCCCTTAACCAAGCCGTGCGCTGCACCGATGGCGGCAATCTCAACCGCCTTGCTGACAGTGCGGTTGGCAATCACCAACAGCGCGGGCTTTTGCGCCAGGATGGGCAGCAGCGCGCCACGCGTTGCACCGCCAGCACCAATTACCAACACGCGTTTGCCCGCCAAGGGACAGGACAGGTTGTGCACCACGTCACGCACCAGGCCCACACCGTCAAAGTTTTGCGCCAACACCCGGTCGCCTTCAAACTTCATGGCGTTCACGGCACCGGCCAGCCTGGCCCCTTCGGCCAGCTCGGTGGCATAGGCAAACGCATCCATTTTGAAAGGCGCAGTGACGTTCATGCCCTTGCCCCCCGCTGCGCGAAATGCATCCACCGCAGCCGCAAAGCCGTCCACTGGGGCCAACAGCTTGGTGTATTCAAGGTCTTGGCCCGTGGTCTGGGCAAACGTGGTGTGAATGAAGGGCGATTTGCTTTGAACGATGGGGTTGCCGATGACGGCGTAGTGGTCTGTCATGGAAGTTGCTTCAAAAAATAGGTAACTGCGGCCAATGTTACGTCAGCCCAGCTAAGAAAAGACCCCGAATTCAACATAGTTAAAACAAACGTTTGATTTAGTTGATACACTTGCACCCCATGTCCACCACTCCCACCAAACCCCTGCGCAGCGATGGCGCAGAAGCGCGAAATCGGTTGCTAGACGCGGCCATGCGCTTGTTTGCCGAGCACGGCTTTGCCAAAACCTCTACCCGCGACATTGCCGAGGCCGCCCAGGTCAACATCTCGTCCATCAGCTACTACTTTGGCGACAAAGCTGGTCTGTACCGGGCGGTGTTTATAGATCCCCGCTCTAACCCCGACATCGACCCGACT
>JBEANP010000308.1:0-3274 GCA_041165385.1 Pseudomonadota bacterium
ACATGGCTTTTTGGAAGTCGAAACGCCCATGCTGCACCCCATCCCTGGCGGAGCCAACGCCAAGCCTTTCACCACGCACCACAACGCGCTGGACCAGCAAATGTTCTTGCGCATTGCGCCCGAGCTGTACCTCAAGCGCCTGATTGTGGGCGGGTTTGACCGCGTGTTTGAGATCAACCGCAGCTACCGCAACGAGGGCATTAGCGTGCGCCACAACCCCGAGTTCACCATGATGGAGTTCTACGCGGCTTATTGGAACTACCAGGATCTGATGAACTACACCGAGTCGTTGATCCGCGACGCTGCCCAGCGCGCCACGGGCAGTTTGCACCTGAGCTACGCAGGCAAGCCCGTCGACCTGAGCCAGCCGTTTGAGCGCCTGACCATTGTGCAAGCCATCCGCAAATACACCGAAGCCGGTGACAACGTACAGAACGCAGAGTGGCTGACCAACGCCCTCAAAAAGCTGGGCATGAACGAAGCCAAAAACAAACTCGCAGGCCGCACGCTGGCCAGCCTGCAGGTGCTGTACTTTGAAGAAACCGTGGAAGAGAAACTGTGGCAGCCCACTTTCATCATGGAACACCCGACCGAAATATCACCCCTGGCGCGCGCCAACGACGACCGCCCCGAAGTCACCGAGCGTTTTGAGCTCTACATCACTGGCCGCGAATTCGGCAACGGCTTCAGCGAGCTCAACGACGCTGAAGACCAGGCCGCACGCTTCCAGGCCCAAGTGACTGCCAAAGACAGCGGCGACGACGAAGCCATGCACTTTGACCACGACTTTGTGCGCGCCCTGGAATACGGCATGCCCCCCACCGGTGGCTGTGGCATTGGCATTGACCGCCTGATGATGTTGCTGACCGACAGCGCCAGCATCCGCGACGTGATCCTGTTCCCGGCGTTGCGACGCGAATCCTAGACCGTTAAGCCGATTTTTTAAGCCAAATAGGCCTCTAGCCCCCGTACAGCATGCGTAATAAGCTATGAAAACTATAGCACCTGACGTACTGCCGTATCTGCGTGGCTACTCTGCCGAGACGGTGCAGCAGGTGGCAGACCTGCTGGAAGGCGGCAAGGTGGGCCCCTGGCTGCTGCGCAAATACCCACAAGGCCATGGCCTGCGCACCGACCGCGCGTTGTTCGACCATGTGCAGGGCCTGAAGCTGGAGTTTCTCAAAGGCGCAGATGCGGTGAGCAAAGTGGCTTTTGACAGCAAGCTGCAGGTCGTCAAAAACGCGTTGGGCACGCACACTACGGTGTCGCGTGTGCAGGGCTCCAAGCTCAAGGCCAAGCGCGAGATTCGCATTGCGTCGATGTTCAAAGACGCACCGCCCGAATTTTTAAGCATGATCGTGGTGCACGAACTAGCCCACTTGCGCGAGCGCGACCACGACAAAGCCTTTTACCAGCTGTGCACCTACATGGAGCCCAATTACCACCAGCTTGAGTTTGAGGTGCGGGTGTACCTGACCCACTTGGAGCATTCTGGCGAGCGGCTATGGGCCCAGCAAACAGCTTAGCCGCGACTAGCACATACAGGGATATGCCTGCACCATAGAAAAAGGCCTCGTGAGAGGCCTTTTTCTATGCACGGGCAGCATTATTGCGCCATAGCTTTCTTATGCTTTGCCTTTTTAGACTTCTTGGAGGTCTTGTGGCTGGCCTTCTTGACTTTGGTCATTTTGGCGGGCTTGGCGCTTGGCATCGCGGCTGGCTGTGCAACTGGCATGGGGGCAGCGGCCACTGCAGGGGCAGCTACAGTAGCGGCAGGTTGGGTTTGAGCAACAGCAAAACCAGCTAAAGTGGTCAATGCGGCAACAGTGATCAAGGACTTATATTTCATTTATTTCCCTAAATAGAGTGAGGATTTATATAAACAGAATCGTAACATGGTGAGCTAGGCTAGCTGAGGCTCGAAAGCGTGCACTGAAAAGCCATCACGCGCTGCACCGACGCAATAAGGTCGAAGTTGGCGCGACCTTTCAACCACCAGCGCGTTTGACGGCATAGCCCTGCGTGCGCAATACGGCAATAACTCGGTCGCAGTGATCACCCTGCACTTCAATCACACCGTCTTTCACAGTACCGCCGGAGCCACATGCAGCCTTGAGTTGTTTGCCCAATGCTGCGATTGCAGCATCATCTAGCGGCAGGCCTCGCACCAAGGTCACGCCCTTGCCAGCGCGGCCTTTAGTCTCACGCGAGACGCGCACCACACCATCACCCACCGGGCGCTGCACCGCTTTGCAGGCACATGCTGCCATGGCTTGACGGCAGGCTGGGCAGGTGCGCCCCACATCAGTGGAATACACCAAGCCACCTAGATCAGAAAAAGACCGTGTCACCATGGTGCTGGGCCAACGCTATTGGCGACAAATTGCTGAGATATCAGCGTACGACGATTTCCGCGCGGCGATTACGCGGCTCGTTCACATTTGGCTCGGTGGGCACTACGGGTTCCCGCTCGCCACGGCCCACTGCTTCGATCAAGTCAGGATTGAAACCTTGCGATATGAGCAAATCGCGCACCACCCGCGCACGCTGCAGTGACAACGCATCGTTGTTCGCTGGCAAGCCGACCCGGTCGGTATGCCCCACCACAACCAATTCGCCGCCCGCTCGCGCCCTCGCCTGTGCGAGGATATTTGGGAGTTGGGCCTGCGAATTTGGCGTGAGACGGGAGGTACCAGTTTCAAACTGCAAAACAAAGCGCTGCTCTGGGGGCAATTGCATTGCAAGCATGGCACCGTGACGTTTCTGCACGTTTTGGGCAGTGGTGACATCCAGTTTAACGGTACCGTCTTTATGCACTTCTGCCACTTGGTAAGGCTTGGCCAGCACCTGAGACCTGGCCTGGGACTGCACCGACACTGAGGTAGCCCGCCCTTGGGCATCCGGTAACAAAGTGACACGCGTGGCTGGAGCGCAAGCGCTCAAAAATGCCGTCATTACACAGACAATCACACATAAAGCACTCCAACGGCTCAGCCTAGAAACGTCGCTCATAGAACCTCCACAATAAAGTCTGTGCCACGAACGCTGACGGTAGAAGAAGGTGTAGTTACCTTGACATTTTCAGGTGAAAGTTTGCCCAACACACCCGTCACCATACGGATAGTGCCCAACATTACACGCACCGCCAAACTACCGGTTTGCGTGGTGGCATCGAATTGAAAATGGGTTAAATCAACTTGAGAATTTGGACCGACCGTAATCTGGGTACCATCGCGCAGCATCATCACGGCGATGCCATCGGTGCCGGTCATGA
>JBEANP010000309.1:0-3272 GCA_041165385.1 Pseudomonadota bacterium
CACAGCAGTTGTGGGCGTATACCGCCTGCGACGTTCGCCGCATTGAATCGCCAGTTAACTGGCGATTCAATGCAAACCAGCAAGACCGATCCAGGGATCAGTTAATCTTGCAAACCTCGGATTTCTGGAATTTAGCTTGGTACGGGGATTGGGGGCAGGTCAGCCGCCCTGGCAGGCCAAGGCATCGCACTGGCACGCATGCCGCTGGTGGCTGACAGCCTAGCCAGCGGCGCGCTGGTGGAAGTGTTTCCCGGCCAACGCATGGACACGCCGTATGCCTACTTTTTGCTGGAAGGGCCGCGCAGCGGGGCACGTGCGGAAGTGCAGGTTTTCAGAGCGTGGCTGGTGGCGCAGGCGGAGGTTACGCGGGGGGAGATTGAAGGAAGTTAAGCGCTGATTGCCTTGGTCGCCGGGTAACGCACCAAGAGACCCAAGCGGGCGGCCTCATACTGCCAAAACGCGCAGAAATCGGCCGCCCGCTTGGGCCTCTTGGTGCTTGGTGTGCGAAGTTCAAAATTTTAAGGAAATGAGGCTACAGCCCCCATCCATACTGCGTAAGAAGCTATGAATTCAATAGCGAATTCAAACTACAACAGCAGAGCGATGGACTGCATCGGGCTGATAGCGGACTATTGTTCATTTCCAAACCAGTCGCTCAGAATTCAGGTGTATCGCCGACGGCCAACTCCAATCAGCACGAGACGCGACCAAATGTGGCGAGTAAGTTCAGACCACATCTTAGGGGCCATGAAATGCCTTACGGATACCCGCAATTCCCGTACCGGTAATCACCACGCCGACTGAGTACCACATTGCAACAAAAGTCCAATAAAAAACTGGTTGATCGAGAGAATAGCGGGAGGTACAGCCACGAAGTGCACAGAGCACCTCACCGGAATGCACAGCTGAGAACGCCAGAAAGGTACAAACAAGCCCGGCCACAGCAAAGAAAGCACCAATCAACAAAAAAACAATGGGCCTGCGCACTCGAGGCCGCATCCGGCAAAGCACCGCTCTTGAGGTGATAAGAATTGCGGGTACGAACCCGATGCCAAGTAGCAAATAAAGCAGCGTCTTTACAAAGCTCAAAACGTCCACGAACACACTTTAAAAATACTTAGTTTAGTAGACCAAATTTCGAACATCTCAAACACTAGACCTCAACCTTAGTTGTCCGCTTTCGCGGCATTGCAGACGGCTTAAATGGGCAAGACGCAGTCAGCTGATAAAAAGGAATGACAAAAAAGATAGCATCAAGTTAAAGAATGTCAGAGCAAGAAAATTGGAGCCTTTTCTTTTTTCCTTTTGTAACTTCCGCAGGTTCGAAAAGAAGGACTCGCCGTTTCGCATTTCGTCCAAGAATGGATAACTCGCCAAAAGAAAAAGGATCACAGCAGAGCCAAAGTAGGCCAACTTAAGCAGCAGCATTTCAGATCATTTCCATTTCAATAAATCTTAACAATTAGCTGGTCTAGGAAACTTTCCGTGTACGACTACTTTCGAGGCATTGTGCCCGGTCATTTTTGAGTTGAACATCACCCAAACGGGGGAGCCTGACGACCGACCGGTATCGCTGCAAAGCTGCCACCACGCAACTCATAAAAAATCACTCGCTTTTGCCGCCAACGTATCCCCCGGCAACCGGTGAATCTCCCCCAACAACTGCCCCAACGCCCGCCCCGCAGCATCCAGCACTAGGCGGCCTTTGTCGGCAGTAGCGGCAGCGGCGTTGCCCACCGCGCCATGCACGTTGTAATCCTGCATTTGCCAGCCTAACTTGGCGCTTTTGCCGTTACCCAAAATGGCGAAGTTCTTGGCGCGCTCTTCTGAGGTAGAGGCAAAGTTTTGCGCTTGCGCCATGTCCACATGTTGCGGGGTGAGAGCCAGCATCATGGAAGTTTCGATATCGCCTGCGTGGATGCCAAAGCGGTGTTCGTGCGCGCTAAAGAGGGCGTTCACATCCTTGCCCTGCGCATCCACCAGCGGCAGGCCGAACCAGTTGACGCTGTACACCAGCATGCCAAGGCGTGCGCGCAGGTCGCGGGTCACGATGTCCATCACGCCCACTTGCCCGCCGTGCGAATTGAGCAGCACCAGCTTCTTGACGCCACTAGCCGCCACGCTCTCGGCAATGTCGGTCCACAGGCGGATGGTGGTTTCGGCTTTCAGCGTTAACGTGCCCACAAAGGCCGCGTGCTCGGGGCTCAGGCCCACAGCCTGAGTAGGCAAAAACAGTGCAGGTACGTCAGCAGCAATGTGTGGCAGGCTGGCGGCAATCACGCCGTCCACCAAGGTGCTGTCCACATGCAGCGGCAGGTGCGGGCCGTGCTGCTCGGTGGCGGCCACGGGCAACACGGCAATGGTCTGCGCCAGCGTGCCGTTTTGCTGCGCCTGGTTGAAGGCACGGGTGGTCCAGTCGGCCCAGAAGCGTGATGGCTGTGTAGCGGGGGATGGAGTGTGCGGCTGGGTCATGGCGTCATCTTACGGGGTGGGTTGGCGCTGGTGGCGGTCTTGGCGGTGGTGCAAGGTGGAAGATGCGGCTTTGCCAATGGATGTGCGAAGTGATTCGCGGCGCGGCAACAAACCTTCCAACGCTTTGGGGTTGGAGCGCGCACCGCTGGCTATGTAGTCGGCCAATAGCGCGGCACGCACTTCGTCTGCAGACAGCTTGCGCTCGGTAGTGAGGTAGTCAAACAACGCGTCCAGCAACACCTCGGGTGTGAGGGTGCTGGTGGCTTGGGTGCGCGCCCACAGCCAGTCTGCAAAGGCGTGGAAGGCGGCAAACGCAGATTCCACTGGGGCTGTATCTTTCCCCTCCAGCAGCAACACCAACGCACGCGCAAAGCGCCCGGAGTTGGCCACCAAATCCCAATAGCGCGCCAGCCGGGTGAAGGCCTGCACCTCTTGCGCGCTCACCGCATCGGTGTGCCGCACGGTGTAGGGCGGCTCGCTTTGGTAGGCCATGCCGAACTGCGCCACCTCGCCTGCCTTGCTGCGGTTGGCCAAGGGCGTGCCGCGCAGGCGCTTGAGCAGGCCGAGCTGGATTTCATGCGGGCGCAGCGCGTACAGCGCATCAAAACCTTGGGCAAAGCTGTGCCAGGTTTCCCCGGGCAGGCCAAAGATCAGGTCAGTATGCAAGTGCGCCTGCGTGTGCTGCACCAGCCAAGCAATGTTGGCGCTGGTGGTGGCGTTGTCCTGGCGGCGCGATATGCGCTGCTGCACCTCGGGGTTGAAGCTTTGAATGCCGATTTCAAGTTGCAACACACCGGACG
>JBEANP010000310.1:0-3271 GCA_041165385.1 Pseudomonadota bacterium
GCAATCAGCAGCACCGGACCCAACTGGCCACCTGGAATTACCGCACCTACTGCCACTATCAAATGCAGCACGTAGCTGATGGTGCCCACGGTGTTGAGCGACTGCATCTTCTGCAGATGCGCCTGATCGGTGGTAACCGCAGTTGAAAAATCTTGCGTCACAGTGTGTTCCTTTTAGTTCGGCTCAGCTTTTGATTCCGCTTCGCGAGCCAGCACCTTGCGCAAGGCTTTTTCTTCAATGCCGCTGGTGCCCTCACGGCGCTGCAGCTCGGCAATCACATCACCGGGCGTTAAGCCGTAATGGGCCAGGGCAATCATGCTGTGAAACCACAAATCGGCCACTTCATAGACGATTTTGGTCTTGTCACCGCCGTGGTCCGCGTCTTTGGCAGCCATCACCACTTCGGTGGCTTCCTCACCAATTTTTTTCAAAAAACTGTCCGGGCCTTTGTGCAGCAAACGTGCCACGTAGCTGGCATTGGCGTCACCCCCATTCACGGCCTTGCGACTTTCGATAATGGCGGCCAGCCGGGCCAAGGCGTCTTGGGAAGTCATTGCGGTAGTCATACGCTGGTTACTTGTAGATGGACTCGGGGTCTTTCAAGACCGGGTCAACACTTTCCCACACGCCGTCCTTCAAAACACTGAAAAAACAGCTGTGCCGACCGGTATGGCATGCAATCGACTGTGAAGGCGACCCCGGTGTCGCGGGCTCATGGCCCAACTGGCTTACCTTGAGCAGGATGACGTCGCTGTCGCAGTCCATACGGATTTCATGCACGGTTTGCACATGGCCTGACTCTTCGCCTTTGTACCAAAGCTTGTCACGCGAACGGCTGAAGTACACCGCGCGGCCCAACTCCACGGTCTTTTGCAACGCCTCGCGGTTCATCCACGCGAACATGAGCACGTCATTGGTGCCCTGCTCTTGCGCGATCACAGGCACCAAGCCCTTGGAATCCCAGCGAATATGTTTTATCCAGCCCACCGGAGGTGTTGATGTAGTTTGCATTTGCTATTTATTTCATAGCTGCTTACGCAGCATAGACGGGCGCTAGCGCCTTTACTTACTTATATTCTGACGGGAATACCGCGTTCGGCCATGCGCGCTTTGGCCTGACCCACCGTGTATTCACCATAATGAAAAATGCTGGCCGCCAACACCGCGTCGGCGCCACCCTGCTGCACGCCGTCGGCCAAATGGTCCAGGTTGCCCACGCCACCGGAAGCAATAACGGGTACGCTCACGGCGTCGGCTACGGCGCGGGTTAGCGCCAAGTCAAAACCGCTTTTGGTGCCATCGCGGTCCATGCTGGTGAGCAATATCTCACCCGCGCCCCGGCGTGCCATCTCAGAAGCCCACGCTACGGCATCCAGGCCGGTGTTTTTGCGGCCACCGTGGCTGTACACGTCCCAGCCTGCGCCCACCGCAACACCATCGACCACGCGCTGCGCGTCTTCCAAGCTGCGACGTTTGGCATCAATAGCCACCACGATGCACTGCGAGCCATACTTTTCAGACGCGTCGGTAATGACCTGCGGATTGGCCAGTGCCGCTGAGTTAAAACTGGTTTTATCTGCCCCAGCGTTGAGCAAGCGGCGCACGTCTTCGACCACCCGCACGCCACCACCCACGGTGAGCGGAATAAACACTTTTGAGGCCACGGCCTCGATGATGTGCAGAATCAAATCGCGGCCATCGCTGGTGGCAGTGATGTCTAAAAAGGTGAGTTCGTCTGCGCCTTGGTCGTTGTAACGGGCAGCGATTTCTACCGGGTCTCCGGCGTCCCGCAACTCAACGAAGTTGACGCCTTTGACAACGCGACCACCGGTCACGTCTAGGCAGGGAATGATACGTTTGGCTAGCATGCCCCGATTGTAGAGACCAGCCGTTGCCAGCCCTGCCAAACGGCACCGGGGGCCACGGTGACGGGCTCCATCACTTGCGCGGCTTCAATGCACAGCATGTGGGCGTAACCGTCCGCAGGCATATCGGCCATCTTGGCGCACAGTGGGGCACCTGGGTTCCACACCACAGTGTCGGCCCAGGTGTCGCTTTGAGATATAGCCACTTGGCGTGTTCCACCGTTCAGGGTAAGCGACTGAGGCGCTGCGCTGTACACCCGGTCAAACTCCGAGTCGAATGTCAGTGTGGAAGGGGCCGCGGTACGAACATCCGTCAGGGCATTCCACTCGGCCTGGCCTTCCAGACCGCCCACTTGGGCGTTGGCAATGTCGTCTACCGCCAGATACGTGTGCAGTGCGCCAGTTATAGCAACGGGACTGGGGCTTTTGTTAGTAAAGGCCAGGGTGATTTGCAGTGCAGCAGGGCTCAAGTCCACAATCAAACAAGCATCGAAATCAACGGGCCACAAGGCGCGCGTTGCATCGTCGCAAGCCAAATGCAGAGTCAGTTTTGCAACTTCTCCATTGATAGTGGATGCGCCAGCCGTCCAAGGCATATTGCGCGCAAACCCATGCTTGGGCAAACTGCCGCGCTGGTTAAATTGAGGAAAGCAAATGGGCACACCACCACGAATAGCGGCCTTGCCGTCTAGCACTGCTAGCGGGCTAAGGTACAGCTGCTCAATTCCACGCACGGCCCACGACAGGACATGGGCACCATGCAAGGCAACCAAAACACTGTCGCCGCAGGGCAAAGTCAAGCGTCTGCAGGGCAAGCCCGCGTAATCTTCAAAGGTGGCTTCTGTGCTCATCCGTTTAACTCGTCAGCGCGTTCCTGGGCTTTCTCGAAATCCAGGTCACCACTGTAGATCGCACGGCCGCAAATCACGCCTTCAACGCCGTCATCCTCCACCGCACATAGGGCTTCGATGTCGGCCATGTTGGACAGACCACCGGAGGCAATCACGGGAATGGTCAGCGCCTGCGCCAATTTGACGGTGGCTTCAATGTTGATACCGCTGAGCATGCCGTCGCGGCCAATGTCGGTGTAGATGATGGATTCGACACCATAGTCTTCAAACTTCTTGCCCAGATCAATCACGTCGTGGCGGGTAAGCTTGCTCCAACCGTCGGTAGCCACTTTGCCGTCGCGTGCGTCCAGCCCCACGATGATGTGGCCGCCAAAGGCGGTGCAGGCATCTTGCAAAAAGCCGGGGTTTTTGACCGCTGCCGTGCCAATGATCACGTAGCGCAGGCCCGCATCCAAATAGCGCTCGATGGTGTCCAGGTCGCGAATACCGCCGCCGAGTTGCACGTCAATCTCACTACCCACTTCTTTGAGGATCTTGCGAATGGCCATCTCATTC
>JBEANP010000311.1:0-3247 GCA_041165385.1 Pseudomonadota bacterium
ACAGCCGGGCCAGCCCAAGAAATTTGACCCGTCTTGGCAAGAAGTGCCATTTGGAACGCGGTGAAGTCACTTATTCCTACAAATTGAGTTCCATTTTCGATAGCCTTTGCGACTACCTTATATCGGACATCGGGAAGAATACGCGTAATTCCATACCCCCCCCTGGAGATCATTGCAACGTCTGCACCACTGGCTGCAGCTCGATGAATAGCAGCTAAGCGGACATCGTCCTCACCAGCGAATCGTTGAAAACCAGCAAGAGCATCGACATCAACTTCCACGTCATATCCTAGCGTCGTCAAACGCTTGACCCCACGCCTAAAAGCAGCTTTGTCCCGCACCGCACCAGACGGGGAATAAATGTAAATATGTTTTTTTTTCACTGGAAGACTAATGCTTTAGGATCTTTTCACAGCTTGAAGCGCGCGGAGGCCTACGCCCAAGGTATCTAAGCCAGTCGATTTAAACGCGACTAGCGCGCTTGCGTGGCCTTTATCTGGAAAGGGGGCCAGTAACTCGGCAGTATGACTTTCAGATATTAAATCGAAATTGGAAGTGATCAATGTCGCCTCATGAATTTGTAAGTGCATCAGTAACTCCACAAGACAGTTAACGTGAAAGTCAAGCGAATGCGCAATCTGTCTTTTGGGCTTGTCGCTCCTGCCAAATCCGATGAGGTCGGGAACGATAACGCGCTTACCGTCCGCCATCCAGCTACTTATTTGCCGATAAAACTCTATCCCCCAACCGGAATTGCTATGTATGCACAGCAAAATTTCCGATACAGATTTTGGACCTTCGTCCAAATAATGCAAGCGCAGGCCGTTAAGCGTTGGGGTATCCGATAGATAGTGAGGGTCAAATTTAGGGGCCAAGAGCGAATCAAAACATGCATCCGCGGTTCTCAAAGCGTCCTCCCTCAGTGGTTTCGCTAGAGCCTTTTTTTCGTATCTACGTTGCGTGAAAAAATCGCCCAACAGCGCACTGCTTTCTGATGCCAGTACTCCACCGTGCACGGCGGTATGGTGGTTGATTTCAGCGTGGGCAAACAAATTCAAAATCGAGCCAGCCGCACCAGTTTTAGGTTCGTGCGCACCAAATACAACGCGATCTACGCGGGAATACATTAGAGCTCCTGCGCACATTGCACAAGGCTCCAACGTGACATACAGCGTGCAGCCGTTTAGTCGATAGCTCGAAAGCGCGTTGGACGCATGACGCAAGGCAACTATTTCAGCATGGGCCGTAGGATCGTTGTTGGCAACGGGAGCGTTACGTCCGGTAGCAACGATTACTCCATCTTTAACAATAACCGCCCCAACAGGAACCTCCCCTGCATGGCCTGCAGCACGCGCCTCTTCAAGCGCCAAGGCCATCCACTTGGCATCGGCAAATGTTTGCAACGCCAAATCGGTACGCACAAAATTACTCGCCTATTCCCACTCAATCGTGGCGGGCGGTTTGCTGCTGACATCGTAAGTCACGCGATTAATACCCCGCACCTCATTAATGATCCGGCCAGACACCTTCTTGAGCAGCGCATAGGGAAGTTCAGCCCAATCTGCGGTCATAAAGTCGCTAGTTTGCACCGCGCGCAGTGCCACAACATAGTCATAAGTGCGGCCATCGCCCATTACTCCAACGCTCTTGACGGGTAAAAAAACAGTAAAGGCTTGACTTGTTAAGTCGTACCAACTTTTTCCAGTCTCTGGATCGATAAAGTTACGTAACTCATCTATGAAGATGGCGTCCGCACGACGTAATAAGTCTGCGTATTCTTTTTTGACTTCACCCAGAATTCGCACACCCAAGCCTGGACCCGGGAATGGGTGGCGGTAAACCATATGGTAGGGCAGCCCCAAAGCAATGCCCAACTCGCGCACTTCGTCTTTAAACAACTCACGCAACGGTTCCAACAGATTCAAACCCAATTGCTCTGGCAATCCGCCCACGTTGTGGTGACTTTTGATGGTTACAGCTTTTTTATTGCCAGCGCCACCTGACTCAATAACGTCTGGATAAATAGTGCCCTGTGCAAGCCACGCCACGTGACGAGATTCGTCGCTTTTTAGCTTAGCGGCCTCAGCCTTGAACACCTCTACAAACTCGCGGCCAATAATTTTTCGTTTGGCTTCAGGGTCGCTGACACCTTTGAGTTGGCCTAAAAATTGGTCCTCAGCATCGACGCGAACGACTTTGGCTTGTAGTTTTCCGACAAACATCTCCATCACCATGTCGCCTTCGTTCAAACGAAGAAGACCATGGTCCACAAACACGCATGTCAATTGATCGCCAATGGCGCGGTGAATTAACGCGGCTGCAACGGAAGAGTCAACGCCTCCCGACAGGCCCAAAATAACTTCGTCAGTTCCGACCTGTGTTCGAATTTTCTCTACGGCCTCTGCAATGTAGTCGCCCATGATCCAGTCGGCGCGGGTACCGCAAATTTCTAGAACAAAACGCTCCAGAATGGCTGCTCCAAGCTTGGTGTGCGTGACTTCGGGGTGAAACTGCACACCATAAAAACGGCGCTCTTCATCGGCCATGCCTGCAATGGGGCAGCTGTCCGTGCTGGCCATTAGCTTGAAACCGTGTGGAAGCTCGGTGACCTTGTCACCGTGGCTCATCCATACCTGCAACATGCCATGACCCATGGACGTTGCGTAGTCTTGAATACCGTCCAGCAACTTGGTATGACCGTGCGCACGTACATCGGCATGGCCAAATTCCCGCGTATGTCCGCTTGTAACCAAGCCACCAAGTTGGTGAGCCATGGTTTGCATGCCATAGCAAATTCCCAACACCGGGATGCCAAGTTGAAAAACAACTTGGGGCGCTTTATCCGTGCTGTCTTCGTACACACTGGCGTGGCTACCGGAAAGGATGATGCCCTTCAGGGATCCGTCGCGTGCATAAGCCCGAATCCACTCTTCGCTCACATCACAAGGATGTACTTCGCAAAACACATGGGCCTCACGAACACGCCGCGCAATCAGTTGCGTGACTTGAGAGCCGAAGTCGAGAATGAGAATTTTCTGGTGCATGTGGTTGCTCTTACTCGGCGCGGTAATTCGGTGCTTCTTTTGTGATCTGAACGTCATGCACATGGCTTTCGCGAATGCCTGCTGTTGTGATCTCTACGAACTCAGCCTTGTCTTGCATGTCTGCAATCGTGGCGCAACCACAATACCCCATGCTGGCACGTACGCCGCCAGCCATCTGGAACACGATGGAAACCATGGAACCT
>JBEANP010000312.1:0-3245 GCA_041165385.1 Pseudomonadota bacterium
TTGCGCAGCAAGTTGCGCATATTCATGGTGACGTCACCAAAGTCGATCTTCACCGGGCAGGGGCTCTCGCACTTGTGGCACACGGTGCAATGGTCGGCCACGTCTTCAAACTCTTCCCAATGGCGGATGCTGATGCCACGGCGGGTTTGCTCTTCGTACAAAAACGCTTCTACCAAGAGTGACGTAGCCAGAATCTTGTTGCGCGGGCTGTATAGCAAGTTGGCACGCGGCACATGGGTGGCGCACACGGGTTTGCACTTGCCGCAACGTAGGCAGTCTTTGACCGAATCGGCAATCGCGCCAATATCGCTTTGCTGCATGATCAGCGACTCGTGGCCCATGAGGCCAAACGACGGCGTGTAGGCATTGCTGAGGTCTGATTTCATAGTCAAATCAGCTTCCAGCCCTCGTCCAGCCTGCGTAGGCAACTCCTGATTTCGTAGCAGTTTGCCTTTATTGAAGCGCCCTTCCGGGTCCACTTTGGCCTTGTAATCGGTGAACGGCTGCAGTTCAGCATCGCTCAAAAATTCCAGCTTGGTGATGCCAATGCCGTGTTCGCCCGAAATCACGCCGTCCAGATGGCGTGCCAACACCATGATGCGTTTGACCGCACCATGGGCCGCCTGCAGCATGTCGTAGTCATCGCTGTTAACCGGTATGTTGGTGTGCACATTGCCGTCACCGGCGTGCATGTGCAACGCCACCCACACGCGGCCCTTGAGCACGCGCTGGTGTATGGCCGTGCACTCTTTCACAATGGCCTCGAACGAGCCACCGGTAAAAATATCTTGCAGCGGTGCGCGCAATTGCGTCTTCCAGCTGGCGCGCAGGGTGTGGTCTTGCAGCTGGGGGAACAGTTCTTCTACCCGGGCCAACCAGTCTTGCCATTGGGTGCGAACGGTGGCCACCAGTGCGATGGCCTGGGTTACACGGTCTTCCAGCAGCTCGGCGGCGGGGATGTCGTTGGCGTCATCGGCCTTGCCCAGCGGCAAGTTGCCTTGGTTCAAAAACTCGGCCAGCGCGTCACACAGGGCTAACTTGTTTTGCAGGCTCAGCTCGATGTTGATGCGCTCAATACCATCGGTGTATTCGGCCATGCGCGGCAAGGGAATCACCACGTCTTCATTGATCTTGAATGCGTTGGTGTGCTTGCTGATGGCGGCTGTTTTCTTGCGGTCCAGCCAGAATTTTTTGCGCGCCTCGGGGCTGATGGCGATAAAGCCTTCACCACTGCGCGAATTGGCAATACGCACCACTTCAGAGGTGACCCGCGCCACATCGTCCGCGTCGTCGCCTGCAATATCGCCAAACAACACCATCTTGGGCAGGCCGCCGCGTTTGCTCTTGGTGGCGTAGCCCACCGCCTTCAAGTAGCGGTCGTCCAGATGCTCCAAGCCCGCCAGCAGCACGCCACTGCGCTTTTGCTCGGCAAACATGAAGTCTTTGATCTCCACGATGCTGGGCACGGCATTGCGGGCGTGGCCAAAAAACTCCAGGCACACCGTGCGCGTGTGACTGGGCATGCGGTGCACCACCCAGCGGGCGCTGGTAATCAGGCCGTCGCAGCCTTCTTTCTGGATGCCAGGCAGGCCACTCAAAAACTTGTCAGTCACGTCCTTACCCAGACCTTCTTTACGGAAGGTTTTGCCGGGAATGTCCAGCCGCTCTTGGCGAATGGGCGTTTTGCCATCGGCTTTGAAATACTGCAGCTCAAAGCTGGCAATGTCCGCATCATGGATCTTGCCCATGTTGTGGTTCACACGGGTGACTTCCAGCCACTCGGCCTGGGGTGTCACCATGCGCCAGCTGGCCAGGTTATCTAGCGCAGTGCCCCACAGCACGGCCTTTTTGCCGCCTGCGTTCATGGCAATGTTGCCGCCAATGCACGAGGCTTCTGCAGATGTGGGGTCCACCGCGAACACATAGCCCGCGCGCTCTGCCGCGTCGGCTACGCGCTGGGTGACGACACCCGCCTCGCTCCACACCGTGCCCACTTCGCGATCCATGCCCGGCAAAACTTTCATCTCCACCTCGGTCATGGCTTCCAGCTTTTCGGTGTTGATGACCGCGCTTTTCCAGGTGAGGGGAATCGCACCGCCGGTGTAGCCGGTGCCGCCGCCGCGCGGGATGATGGTCAGGCCCAAGTCGATACAACCTTTGACCAGACCAGCCATTTCTTCTTCTGAATCGGGGGTGAGCACCACAAACGGGTATTCCACACGCCAGTCGGTGGCATCGGTCACGTGGCTCACGCGGCTCAGGCCATCAAACTTGACGTTGTCTTTGGCGGTCAGCTTAAACAGCAGCTTTTGCGTCTTTTTGCGCAGCGCGGCCACTTCCACAAAAGCAGCGTCAAATGCCTTGACTGCGGCACGGGCTGCCACCAGCAGGGTGCCCACCATGGCGTCGCGCTCGGGGTCTGTGTCTGGGGTGCGTCGTTTTTCGACCTCACCCAGTCGGTGGTTCAAGGCATCAACCAGTTGACCACGGCGTTTGGGGTTGTCCAGCAGGTCGTCTTGCAAATAGGGGTTGCGTTGCACCACCCACACATCACCCAGCACTTCGTACAGCATGCGGGCCGAACGGCCTGTGCGTCGCTCGCCGCGTAACGAGTTCAACAACTCCCAAGCGGAGGCCCCCAACAGCCGAATCACGATCTCGCGATCGGAAAACGAAGTGTAGTTATAGGGAATTTCGCGGATGCGTTCTTGCGCGTACGCAGCCACAGGTGCGGTGCTGAACAGGTGGTGGAGCGAGGTGGGAGCGTTCATCGGGGCGTTTTCAGAGCGGTCTGCGATGGTACCGCACCGCATATTCACTGGCTTTTCTAGTGGAAACTAGCGCACCACACGCAAAACTAATAACCCAACTACCGGAGGCAACCTGGCCTACTCAACTTACACACCCCTCAGCTGGCCCTACCCGCGCTGGGTGGCCCACCGCGGCGCGGGCAAGCTGGCCCCTGAGAACACGCTGGCCGCATTTCGGCTGGGTGCGCAGTACGGCTACCGCATGTTTGAGTGCGATGTCAAACTCAGCGCCGACGGTGTGCCGTTTTTGCTGCATGACGCGACGCTCCAGCGCACCACAAATGCATCAAATAGGCTTCTAGCGCCCGTAGAATATGCGCAAGCAGCTATTAAAAATGTAGCATATGATGCGAATATGGTGGCCGGAAACCACCCCTGGCACACCCTGAGCCAGTTAGACGCTGGCAGCTGGCACAGCCGCGCTTTTGCGGGCGA
>JBEANP010000313.1:0-3242 GCA_041165385.1 Pseudomonadota bacterium
CGCATGGGTTCGTGAGCAGGCTGCAACACAGCCACTGCTGACCTACGTGCCCGTCGTATCTAACGCGATTGAAAAAGACCACTGGGCTGGTAGAACCGGCTTTGTCCATCAGGCGGTTTTGCAAGACCACCCTGACCTCAGCAGGTACCAGGTCTATGCCTGCGGCGCGCCTATCGTTATTGATTCAGCGCGCCGGGATTTCTGTGGCGCAGCGCATCTCCCAGAAGAAGAATTCTTCGCCGATGCATTTACATCGCTGGCCGACAAACAGTCAGCCTGATCTCATGCCAGCCGCCGGCTTCCACTCGCTGGCTACCACCGCAACGACTACCAAAGTCGCGCCGGTAGCTGCTATCAAGGTCAGGCCCTCTCCAAGCCACAACCAGGCAAACAGCGCTGCAAAAACTGGCTCCATGGCGTAAACCAGCGCGGCTTTTTCGGCCGCTACATGCTGCTGCGCCATGGCCTGTATGAACAGCATGGCGGATGTGGCAACCACACCGAGATAGGCCAAACCAAAACCTATGGACCAACTCATACGGCTTGGCAACGTATGCACAGCATCCGTGCCAAAAGCCGAGATCAACATCCATACGCCACCCAATGCGGCCATCCACACAATTTGGGTTGCTGCAAGTTCGCGAGGACTGTGGTTTGGCGCTCGCTTAGATAGCAAAATGACATATGCGGCATAGGCCAATGCACCGAATATGGTCGCACTATCAGCTAACCAATGTGCCCCGCCATCCCAAGACATGAGTCCGATACCAAGACAGGCCAAACATGCAGCTAACAGCATGACCCATGACAAGCGCTGCCCCAAGGCAATGCCCAAAAGTGGAACCATCAACACATTAAGACTGGTGAGAAATGCACTGCGGTTAGACGATATGAATTCCAGCCCATAGGCCTGGGCCACATAGGACACCAACACTAGCAAACCCAAAACACCACCATCACGCCAGGTTCGCCGTGATGCAGACCATGCCCACGGCAACATGCATGCAGCTGCAATAAGAAACCGCAATGCGGAAATCTCAATGCCGCTGAGCGAAGCAGTAGCGAGTTTTAGAACAGGAAATGTGGCACCCCAGACCAGAGTGACAAAAAGAAGTGCGAGTACGTACCGATTCAACGCACATATTCCAAAGTAGTTATTCGCCCAGGTAGGCCGCTCGCACCTTGGGATCCACCAGCATTTCTTTGGCATCACCGGTCATGGTGACAATGCCCGACTCCATGACATAGCCACGGTTGGCAATGGACAAAGCGCGGCTGGCATTTTGCTCGACCAATAACACGGTCACACCCTGGGCGTAAACATCTTTTACTACTTCAAAAATCTTGTCCACCATGATGGGTGACAGCCCCATAGAGGGCTCATCGAGCAGCAGCACCTTGGGTCGGCTCATCAGTGCGCGGCCCATGGCTAACATTTGCTGCTCGCCGCCTGACATGGTGCCTGCCAACTGGTCTTTGCGCTCGCGCAGACGCGGAAAAATGGTGAACATTTTTTCCATATCTGCGGCAATACCATCCGCATCGTCCCGGATATAGGCTCCCATTTGCAAATTTTCGATGATGGTCATGCGAGTGAACACGCCACGACCCTCAGGTACCATAGCCAAGCCCTGCTTCACCAAATCCCAAGGGCCTTGGCCTTTGATGCTTTTTCCCAAGTATTCGATATCACCCGCATTGATAGGCAAGGTACCGGTGATCGCTTTCATGGTGGTGGTCTTGCCGGCGCCGTTGGAGCCAATCAAGGAGACCAGTTCGCCTTCATGCACTTCAAAATCTACGCCTTTGACTGCCTGAATGCCACCATAGGACACCTTCAAACCACTTACTTTGAGTAACGTTTTTGTCATAGTCATTCCTTGGCCGGCTTAATGAGCGCTGGTGCCCAAATAGGCCTCAATCACTTTTTCGTTCCTTTGCACGTCAGCGGGTGTGCCTTCGGCAATTTGCTTGCCATAGTCCAGCACCGTGACACGGTCACACAGGCCCATGACCAACTTCACGTCATGCTCAATCAACAAAATAGTGCGGTTGTCTTTGCGAATTTGATCGATCAACTCACGCAGCATCACTTTCTCAGTAGCGTTCATACCAGCAGCGGGTTCGTCCAGCGCAATCAATTGTGGGTCGGTGGCCAGTGCACGGGCAATTTCCAGGCGGCGTTGGTCGCCGTAACTCAAGGTGCGGGCTTTGTAATCGGCAAATTTGCCAATGCCCACGTAGTCCAGCAGCTCGTGGGCACGTTTTGCAATGGCTGCCTCTTCGCTCTTGAAACTGGCGGTGCGAAACACCGCACCCAACAAGCCCGAATGGGTGCGAATGTGGCGGCCCACCATCACATTTTCGAGCGCGGTCATTTCTGCAAACAAACGAATGTTTTGGAATGTGCGTGCGATACCTGCCTTTGCCACCGTGTGCACTGCCGTAGGCTGATAAGTTTTGCCAGCCAATTCAAAGCTACCGCTGTCGGGCGTATACAGCCCGGTAAGAACGTTAAAAAATGTGGTCTTGCCAGCGCCGTTGGGACCAATCAGGCCGTAGACCTGACCACGTTCAATCTTGATGCCCACATCGCTGAGGGCTTGCAGGCCACCAAATCGCTTGGATACGCCGGAAACATTGAGTACTGTGTCTGTCATGTTCGTTCCATTCAGGATTTTTTGACCTGCAGGGATTTACCGTGTTCCGGTGACGGCCACAAACCACGGGGGCGTATCAGCATGATGCTGATCATGGCCAGCGCAATCAGCAACTGGCGCAAGATAGAAGCATCCAAACGTCCGCCGGTCATGGCCTGCAATGGCCCTGCCACATAGCGCAACACTTCGGGCAATGCCGAAAGTAATACCGCACCCAAGATAACGCCCGGCAAGTGCCCCACACCACCCAGCACCACCATCGCCACAATCATCACCGACTCCATCAAGCTAAATGACTCTGGCGAAATGAATCCCTGAAACGCGGCAAACATAGCGCCAGATACGCCTCCAAAAGTGGCACCCATGCCGAATGCCAGCAGCTTCAGATTGCGGGTGTTGATGCCCATGGCTTTGGCGGCAATTTCGTCTTCACGAATCGCCATCCACGCGCGGCCTACACGGGATAGCTCCAAACGGTGGCAGATCACCACACTCACCACCACCAAAGCCAAAAACAGGTAGTAATACAGAGATACAGAAGCCACCTCGAAACCAGCAACGACCAACTTCTTGCCCAAATCC
>JBEANP010000314.1:0-3205 GCA_041165385.1 Pseudomonadota bacterium
GTGGGCAATTCAAACCGCGGGTGTCAATTTCTTTGTCGATATTCATGCTGGCAGCTTTCTGGCGTTTCGCAGATTTTAGTCTGCCGTGTTGTCGATCTCTTTGCGCCACACCGGGTCAATAAACTCCGGGTCAAACCCACGTGACCGCAAAAATGCCGCCAAAGCATAGCCTGTGCCCGCGGGCCAGCATTTCACGTCGGCAAAGTTATACAGGCGGTAGTCCACCAACTCGGGGCTCAGCCGCACGTTGCCGTGGCACACTGCATGGTAGGCAATGATGACTTGGTTCATGCGCTGAAAGTCATACACACCCAGCAGGTTGAGCGCGGTGGTGGTGAGTGATGTTTCCTCGGTAATTTCACGCCTGATGCCCTCTTCAGGCGACTCACCAGCCTCCATAAAGCCGGTGATCAGCGCGTACATTTTCCCAGGCCACGCGGCGTTGCGTGCCAGCAAAATTTGACCGTTGTATTCAATCACTGCAGCCAAAACGGGCGTGGGGTTGTTCCAATGCGTGAAGTCGCACGCCGTGCACCGCAGGCGCGTGGTGTCGCCACCGTCTTCCGCCATTGTGATGTGCTGAAGTGGCGTGGCGCACAGTGGACAAAACTTAAAATCAGCGGACATATAAACCCTTATTGCTACTAATTTTGTAGCATAGTGTGCATGCTGAACGGGCGCTAGCGCCTAATTTGACTCTCAATTTATCACTTAAGCCGGGAATACACCCGTGGACAAATAGCGATCACCCCGATCGCACACGATGAAAGCAATGGTTGCGTTGGTTTCGCGCTCGGCAATTTTCTGCGCCACCCAGCAGGCACCTGCTGCGGAGATGCCAGCAAAGATGCCCTCTTCACGGGCCAAACGGCGACACATATCTTCTGCGTCGCTTTGGCTCACATAGACCAACTCATCTACGTTGGCAGGATCATAAATTTTGGGCAAATATTCTTGCGGCCATTTGCGAATGCCTGGAATGCGAGAGCCCTCTGACGGCTGCGCACCAATGATGCGAATGGCCGGGTTCTTCTCTTTCAAAAAGCGGGACACGCCGGTGATGGTACCGGTGGTGCCCATCGCGCTCACAAAGTGGGTAATGCGACCTTGGGTGTCGGCCCAGATTTCGGGCCCTGTGGTCTCGTAGTGGATGCGGGGGTTATCGGCGTTGGCAAACTGATCCAGCATCACGCCCTGCCCTTTGGCTTGCATTTGCTCGGCCAAGTCACGGGCGTGTTCCATGCCGCCGCTCTTGGGTGTGAGGATGAGCTCAGCGCCGAATGCTTTCATGGTTTGCACGCGCTCAATGGACAGGTCTTCCGGCATGATCAACACCATACGGTAGCCTTTGATGGCAGCGGCCATGGCCAGCGCAATGCCAGTGTTGCCTGATGTTGCTTCAATCAAGGTATCGCCAGGCTTGATGTCGCCACGCTCCTGGGCACGCGCAATCATGGACAGCGCGGGCCGGTCTTTTACTGAACCAGCAGGGTTGTTGCCCTCGAGCTTTCCCAGCACGATGTTGTTTCTCTCGGTATTAGCCGCAGCTCCAATGCGTTGCAAAGCCACAAGAGGCGTTTTTCCGATGGTGTCTTCAATGGTTTGATATTTCATGTCCATAAATGTGCCATAATTCAGGTCTTCGCACATTCTGCCCGGGTGGTGAAATTGGTAGACTCAGGGGACTCAAAATCCCCCGCCGCAAGGCGTGCCGGTTCGAGTCCGGCCCCGGGCACCATCTGATTCATCAGGTGAATTCAAAGCCCCGCACGTTCACCAACGTAGCGGGTTTTTTGTTGCCAAAAGCATTGCAGCCCTCATCGGCGCCTTTTATGCCTACATCTGAATCTGTTCCATTAGAAACATCAGCAACTGCACTCGAAAGTCAACCTGACGCTCAGCTCGGGAAGCAATCCGGAAGGGCTCATGCCAAACGCCAAGACGTTTTCCCGGTGCTAGACAAACTGGCAGCGTTGTACCCACACCTTTTTGGCGCAAAGTTTCTGCCCATGAAGCGTGGAATTTTTCAAGATTTGCTAACGTCCCACCCCGAAGCATTTGAAAAAGAAGCACTCAAGGCCGCATTGGCAATGCATACCCGCTCGACCCGGTATTTAAGTAGCGTTGCTGACGGCAACGCCAGGCACAACCTGCTGGGCGAGGTTGTTGAGCCTATGGCTCCCGAGCACGTGCACCACGCCTTGCTTGAGGTATTTAAGCGCCGCCAAACGCGTAGCAACGACGACCTGACACCCATCGTGGTGGGGCGCATCGTTCAGGCCATAGAAGCTTCAGGCTTGGGTTTGGATGTCTATGCCGACCTGATGCGTGGCCGTGATGAGGCGGGCAACGCAGCACTAGACCAGGCTTTATCTATTGCGAGGGCCGATGTAGCCAAAGGCGAAGCTTTGCTGCGTGCATTCAGAAACAGCGGGCAAAGCGTACAAGCATTTGCCGATATGTACGGCATGGATGCCGCGTTGGTGCAGCGCACTCTGGACCGCGCAAACGCCGCCGCCACTCCCACCTAAGTACCGGCTACGCGATGCGATACAGCTGCGTATTGGAAGTCTCGGGTCTTTCATTTGGGTTCAAACCGCGCGTGCTGTTCTCGGGTTTGAACTGGGCAGTACCGGCAGGCGTGTCCCTTATTCAAGGTGGCGAAGGGGTCGGTAAAACAACCTTGCTGCGATTGATTGCAGGTGATTTGTCGCCCGAGACAGGAACAATGACTGCGGGTAGCGCCTACTTTGCCACAGACCCGGTCACGTATCGCCAAAAGGTGTTTCGCTCCGACCCGCGCTCTGAAGCATTTGATCCATTGACATGCTCCGATTTTTTTGCCCACTGGTCTGACCGTTATATTTCCTTCAACATGCACTTGGCCTCCGAGTTGGCAGTGCACCTCGGGTTGGAAGACCACCTCGCCAAGCCACTGTATATGCTCTCCACCGGCTCAAAACGCAAGATGTGGCTGGCTGCCGCTTTTGCATGTGGAGCCGTGGTAACGCTACTGGACGAACCGTTTGCAGCACTTGACCACCGCTCCGTTCAACGTGTGCTGGACTTGCTTTTAGAGGCTACCCAGCACACCCAACGCAGCTTTGTGGTTGCAGACTACACGCCGCCGCCGGCAGTGCCTTTGGCAAGCGTCTTGGATCTGGGCAACTAAGAGCTACCGTGGCCCTGGATCAACAGGAGCGGT
>JBEANP010000315.1:0-3204 GCA_041165385.1 Pseudomonadota bacterium
CACGCGGGCCGTACACGTTGAAATACCGGAACCCAACCACTTGGTGTGTTTTAACAGCTTTGGTTCGCTGGAAGTTGTCGCCGCACTCCCGGCGCATGCGCTGGTCGAATAGCAGCTTGGAGTAGCCATACACATTGAGCGGTGCTTCGAACGCAGGGTCTTCGCGAAAGGTGTCCGAGCCACCATACGTTGCGGCGCTGGAAGCATACAACAGGCGCGCGCCACGCTTCTGGCAGGCTTGAAACAGATTCCACGATAGCGTGTAGTTGTTCGCCATCATGTATTTGCCATCAGTTTCCATGGTGTCACTACATGCGCCTTCATGGAAAACTGCTTCTATTTGGCCGTAGTGGCCGGACGCAAACGCGTCGTAAAAATAGTCAGCGTCCACATAGTCAGCAATTTTCAGATCGGCCAGGTTGCGAAACTTGTCGCCCTGTTTCATGTCATCTACAGCAATGATGTCGTCAATGCCACGGGCATTGAGTCCGGCAATGATGTTGCTGCCAATAAAGCCGGCTGCGCCGGTAACAACGACACGGGTCATGCAAACAACTCCTCATAAGATACGGTGGCAGTACCAAACTTACCCACAACCAAGCCGCCTGCTCGGTTGGCCAGCGGCAACGCATTGCGCAAGCTTATGCCCGCGGCAGCCAGTGCTGCCATGGTGGCAATAACCGTGTCGCCTGCCCCGGTCACGTCAAACACCTCGCGTGCCTGGGCACTGACATGTAGTTCACCATCGGCATCGAAGAGCGTCATACCTTCCTCGCTACGGGTTAGTAGTACGGCATCTAGTTTCAATTGAGCGCGCAGGTTATGGGCTTTGGTGCGCAGTTCATCTTCGCTGCTCCAACTGCCTATGACTTGCTGTAATTCAGCACGGTTTGGTGTGATGACGCTGGCCCCTTGGTAGCGAGAATAGTCACTGCCCTTGGGGTCAATCAATATGGGTATGCCGCACGCACGGGCTTGGGCCAGCATGTCGCTAACGTGGGCAAGACCGCCTTTGCCATAGTCAGAAAAAAGCACCGCGCCGTGCTCTGGCAGCAGTCGCGTGAAGGTGGCGGTTTGGGTAGCGAGAATTTCGCTTTTTGGCGTGTTTTCAAAGTCCAGACGCAATAGCTGCTGCTGGCGGCCAATGATGCGTAGCTTGACCGTGGTTTTAAGGTCTGCATCACGCCCGAAGTGGGTGTTGATGCCGGTTTTTGCCACCAAGGCCTCTAGCTTGTGACTTGCCTCATCATCACCCACCACGGTGAGTAATGAGGCCTGGGCGCCCAGAGTGAGCACGTTATAAGCCACGTTTGCAGCACCACCGTTGCGCTCTTCTTCTCGCGTGATCCGCACCACGGGCACGGGGGCTTCTGGGCTGATGCGATCTACAGCGCCGTACCAATAGCGGTCTAGCATTACGTCGCCTACTACGAGTACGCGGGCAAGGGCCAATTCTTCTTTTGAAATTGTCATGGTGGTCATAGTTCTTCTACGCGGCGTGCTGGGTAGCTGTCCCACGCTTGGCAGCCAGGGCATTGCCAAAAATGTTGTTTAGCCTCAAAGCCGCAGGCCGCACAGCGGTAGCGGGTCAGCGGCTTCACAGCATGGTCTAGGGCGCGCTGCACTTGGGGGTGAAATTGTTCATGTTCCAATTTTTCGCCTGCAATCCACTTGGCTGCCGCTACCAACGAGGGTTCGTGTTCCAAATGGCGTGCGTACCAGTCGCGTGCGGTGGATGTCGACTCGCCCTGTGCAGCCTCTAGGGCAACGATGGCATCAAGTACATCCAGCGATGCATTTTGGCTGTATGTAGATTGCAAGCGTTGTAATGCCTGGGGAATTTTTTGTGCAACCACGGCGTACTGGGCGAGCAGGGGGGCTATCAACCCCACGGCTGCAGGCGCTGCAGCCAACGCTTCAATCAGCGTATCGTAGGCCAGTGCAGCCTGAGACTGGCTGAAGTGCAGGCTTGCCTTGTCCATGCGAGGGCGTGGTGCTTCGGGCGCAGTTTCTGTGGCTTGAATTAACAGGTTCAAAGCCTTATCGAGCTCTCCAACAGAAGTCAGTGTTGCGGCTTGTTCGCACAGGTAGTGCGACAAGCGGCCTTTGAAGCTACCTTGGCCAGACGATTCCAGCTTTTCAGCGATGACTGCAGCGTGTGCCCAATCGCGCGAACGCTCGTAGTTGGCTAGCAGAGCCAAGCGCGCCTGGGCTTCAAACCGTGTGCCTTCAAGCTTGAGCAAGGCATCTTCAGCGCGGTCCAGCAAACCAGCTTTGAGGTAGTCCAGCGCCAGTGCGTGTTGAGCACGGTACCGGTCGTCCTGGCTCAAATCGCCGCGCGACAGCAGGTGCTGATGCACACGCACTGCACGCTCATACTCGCCCCGGCGTCGGAATAAGTTGCCTAATGCAAAGTGCAACTCAGACGTGTCCGGGTCGTTTTGTACAGCCTCGATAAAAGCGTCAATTGCTTGGTCTTGCTGCTCGTTGAGCAAGAAATTCAGGCCCTTAAAGTAGGCTTTGGGAGCTTGCTTGTTTTCCATGCGCAGTTGACGCAAGTCCATGCGGGATGCCAGCCAACCCAGCACAAAGGCCACGGGCATGCCCATCAAAATCAGCGTAATGTCAAAGTCCATCGGGGCGGGCGGCAGGTTGCTTTTCGGTGCTGGAACTCAGGGCTGTCGCCGCAGAAGCGGCCATATCGCGCGCATGCGCAGCGGCACTGCGATGGCGCCACCAGCGCGGCACCATGCCCAGTACGCCGATGACCAAGCCTGATGCAAATGCGCTTAGCACTATCAACACCATGGGCGCGGTCCAGCGGGTTCCAAAGAAAAAATACACCGTTGCATCAGCCTGATTGTTCAGGGCGAAAGCAAAAAGAGTAAAAAAAATGGCCCCCTTAAGCAACCATTTAAAGAGCCATGCGATGTGTTTCATTCATCTCCTCGGTGCGCTCGTCCACGGCCTCTCTCAGAGCTTTACCAGGTTTGAAATGCGGGACTCGTTTTTCAGGAATGGCGACACTTTCACCACTACGGGGATTGCGGCCCATACGGGGCTGGCGGCGGTTGATGGAGAAACTGCCAAAGCCACGAATCTCAATGCGGTGGCCACGAACCAATGCATCGTTCATCGCATCCAGAATAGCCTTCACGGCAAATTCGGCATCGCGATGGGTGAGCTGGCTAAACCGGTTGGCCA
>JBEANP010000316.1:0-3185 GCA_041165385.1 Pseudomonadota bacterium
GCCGGGAAAGTGTTGCACCTCGCTGGTGATGCTATGCGGTGTAGCCCACGCAAACCAGACCGTGCCTACTGGCTTGGTATCGCTGCCGCCTGTGGGCCCGGCCACGCCCGTTACCGCCAAGCTGACCTGTGCGCGTGAATGGGTGAGTGCGCCTGCTGCCATGGCCCGCGCGACCGATTCGCTGACCGCGCCGTCGCGCTCAATCAAGGCGGGGTCAACGCCCAGCATATCGGTCTTGGCCTCGTTGGAGTAGGTCACAAAGCCGCGTTCAAACCAGGTGCTAGAGCCGCTGGCATCGGTGCAAGTGGCGGCGATCATGCCACCGGTGCAACTTTCGGCTGTGGCCAGTTTGAGTTGCATTTTTAATAACAAATCGGCTGCTAGCGCCCGTGCAGATTGCGCAAGCAGCTCATCTTTTTGTAGCGATGTCAAATAAACCTCCACACCGCAATCACCAGCACCGTGCAGGCTGCGGCCACCAAATCGTCCAGCATGATGCCAAAGCCTGCCTTGTGCCAGGCAAAGCGGTCGGTTTGCGGGTTGGTGTGGTGAAACAAAGCGTCTGCCCAACCCACGGGCCCAGGTTTGACCGCATCAAAAAACCGAAACAGGCCAAACGCCATCACCTGTCCCACCAGCCCGGTGGGCATCACCAGCCACAGCACCAGCCAGAAGGCGGCGATCTCGTCCCACACGATGTTGCCGGGATCAGCCACCCCCATGTTGCGCGCTGTCACCGTACAGGCCCACCAGCCGACGGGTAACGACAGACCAATCACCCAGGCCCATTGCGCGTCCCCCAGCCACTGGCCAAATACGATAAACGCCACCCACGCCCACAACGTGCCCGAGGTGCCGGGCGCGATGCGCGACAGCCCCGAGCCAAACCCTAGCGCAATCCAGTGCGCGGGGTGGGACGCCATAAAGCGCACCGTGGGGCGAGCGGGCAGTGGCGCTGCAACTGGTCCGAAAGCCGTAACTTCCAAGTCCATTGCTTCGCTGCTTGCCGCATCGAGGGGTATTAAAGGGGTAGGTTCGCTCATGGCTCAATTATCGTTGGGCCTACCAACCCCATTGGTGGGCGGGCTGAACCCCGCCTAGTCTTGCAACGCGCTTAAAAACTGCTTGAGTTCGGGCGTTTGCGGGTTGGAGAACAGGGCGTCTGGTGCGCCTATCTCATGCACCAAGCCCTGGTGCATAAACACCACCCTGTTAGCTACCTTGCGTGCGAAGTTCATCTCATGCGTCACCATCAAGAGCGTCATGCCATCGGCGGCCAGACTTTCCACCACGCGCAGCACTTCGCCCACCAGCTCGGGGTCTAGCGCGCTGGTGATTTCGTCGCACAGCAGCACCGCGGGCTCCATGGCCAGCGCACGGGCAATGGCCACGCGCTGTTGCTGCCCGCCTGACAGCTGGTCACCATACGCGTCAAATTTTTCAGCCAGCCCCACGCGTTCTAGTAGTTTGCGCGCCAGCGCGGTGTTGGCAGCACCGTCTTTGTGCTTGACCAAGCCAGGGGCCAGCATGATGTTTTTACCCACAGTGAGGTGGGGGAATAGGTTGAAGCTTTGGAAAACCATACCCACATGCTGGCGCAGCTCGCGCATGGCGGCGGGGTTGTTGTGCAGCAGGGGCTTGCCGTCTACGCTGAGGCTACCGGCCTGGAATGTCTCCAGGCCGTTGATGCAACGCAGCAGTGTGCTTTTGCCCGAACCGCTTTTGCCGATGATGGCAATCACCTCGCCCGGCTCGACCGCCAGATCGATGCCCTTGAGCACCTCGTTGGTGCCAAACGATTTGCGCAAGCCGCTGATTTCAACGATGGGCATGAATTTTCCTCTCCAGGTGCGTGGCGTACCGGCTCACGGGATAGCACAGCACAAAGTACATCACTGCCACGCAGCTAAAAATCAAGAATGGGCTAAAGGTGGCATTGGCAATGGTTTTGCCCACCTTGGTCAGCTCCATAAAGCCAATCACCGAGGCCAGTGCCGTACCCTTAATCACCTGCACCAAAAACCCAACGGTGGGTGGCACGGCAATCCGAACCGCCTGTGGCAAGACGATGTAGCGCAGCTGCTCGTAAAAACTCAGCGCCAGACTCTCTGATGCCTCCCATTGCCCGCGCGGTATGGAGGCAATGCAGCCGCGCCATATTTCAGCCAAAAATGCACTGGTGTACAGCGTCAGCCCCATGCCGGCGGCGACCCAGGGCGAGGTGTTGATGCCAAACAGCCCCAAGCCGTAGTAGGCCAAGAACAATTGCACCAAGAGCGGCACGCCTTGAAACAGTTGCACATAGGCCGCCACCAGCGCAGCCGCGCCCGGTAGCTTGCCCAGACGCAAAACCACCAGCACCATACCCACCAAGCCACCGCCGATGAAGGCGATGAGTGACAGGCCAACCGTCCAGCGTGCCGCTAGCAGCAGGTTGCGCACGATGTCCCAGAGCGAAAAATCAACCATGGACTACCTCCCGCCGAATAGAAACTTGGCGCCCGCCCAATTCAGCAGATGCCGCAACGCTATCGACAGCGCCAGGTAAATGGCCCCCACCACAATGAAGGCTTCAAACGAGCGAAAGTTGCGGCTTTGAATCAAGTCCGCTGCGTAGCTCAGCTCCTGGGTGGATATTTGCCCGCACACTGACGAGCCCAGCATCACGATGATGATTTGGCTTACCAGGCTGGGCCACACTTTCTTAAGCGCGGGGGGCAGCACTACCCACACAAAAGTTTGCTTACCGCTCAGTGCCAGGCTTTGCGCAGCTTCGAGTTGTCCTTTGGGTGTGGCTTCCAATCCTGCACGAATGATCTCGGTGGCATAGGCTCCCAGGTTAATCACCATGGCCAAAAAAGATGCTGTTTCCGCTGAGAGCTTGAAGCCCGCAGCGGGCAGACCGAAAAAGATGAAAAACAACTGCACGATGAACGGCGTGTTGCGGATCAGCTCCACATAGGCATCCACCAGCGCCTGCAGCCAGGCCGGCGCCAGGTTGGCCCCAAAGCCCCTGGCGCGTACCCAAGCGCAGCCAATGCCCAACAACGTGCCGACCACCACCGAGGCCAGAGTGAGCACCAGAGTCCAGCCCACGCCAGTGAGCAACAGCGGCCACTCTGCGAGCACCGCGGCAAAGTCGAGTTGAATTTTCATCGCCTCAAGCCCGGTGGCTCAGAAGTTAC
>JBEANP010000317.1:0-3173 GCA_041165385.1 Pseudomonadota bacterium
ATCTTTTCCCACCGCGACAGCTTCGGCCAGTGGCAGCCCAAAGCCCAGCGCCCCGAGCTGTGGACGCTGTTCAACACCCGCCTGCAGCCCGGCGAACACTTCCGCGTGTTCCCCATCAGCAACTGGACCGAGCTGGACGTGTGGCAATACATCGAGCGCGAAAAAATCGCCCTGCCATCGCTCTACTACACCCACAAGCGTGACGTGGTGGAGCGCAAGGGCCTGCTGGTGCCGGTGACCGAACTGACGCCGCCCAAGGATGGCGAAGTTGTGGAAAGCCGCGACGTGCGTTTTCGCACTGTGGGCGACATCACCTGCACCTGCCCGGTGGAAAGCACCGCTGCTACCGCCGCCGACATCGTGATCGAAACCTTGTCCGCCGACGTAAGCGAGCGCGGCGCGACCCGCATGGACGACAAAACGTCCGAAGCCTCGATGGAAAAACGCAAAAAAGACGGGTACTTTTGATATGACAACCGCTACAAATTCGATAGCTACTCCCGTACATTCCACGGGCGCTAGCAGCACAAATGACACTTCATCCGCGCTGCGCTTCATCACCTGTGGCAGCGTGGACGATGGCAAGAGCACGCTGATTGGCCGCCTGCTTGTGGACAGCCGCTCGGTGCTGCAAGACCAGCTGGCCAATGTTTCCAAAAGCGGCGAGGCTGATCTGGCCCTGTTCACCGACGGCCTGAGCGCCGAGCGCGAACAGGGCATCACCATCGACGTGGCCTACCGCTACTTCGCCACACCCACGCGCAAGTTCATCATTGGCGACGCGCCGGGCCACGAGCAGTACACCCGCAACATGGTCACTGCCGCCAGCAGTGCGCATGCCGCCGTGGTGTTGGTAGACGCCACCAAACTGAAGTGGAACGTGGAAGGGTTGGTGGAGCTGTTGCCCCAGACGCGCCGCCACAGCCTTCTGGTGAACCTGCTGCGCGTGCCAGGCATCATCTTTGCCGTAAACAAGCTCGACGCTCTGGGCGACAATGCCACCGCCGCGTTTGCCAAGATCAGCGAGGCCTTGCAGGCTTTTGCCACGCACGCCAACATCAATGTCACCGCCACCATCCCCATGTCCGCGCTCAAGGGCGACAACGTGGTCACTGCCACACCCGGCTGGTGCGGCTACACGGGCCCTAGCTTGCTGAGCCTGCTGGAAACCCTGCCGGTCACCGCCGCCGAGACCGATGTGCCCTTCGCCTTTCCAGTGCAGTGGGTCGAAAAATTCCACAGCTCTGCTGATACCAGCCAAGGCCGCCGCGTGTTCTGGGGCCGCGTGGCCACTGGCACTGTGCGGGTAGGCGACACCATAAGCGTTCATCCGAGCGGCCAAACGGCCGTGGTGGCCCAGGTGCTCAACCACGCACGTGTGCCCGGCAGCATCACCGCAGGTCACGGCGCGGGCATCACGCTGGACCGCGAAGTAGACGTGTCTCGTGGCGACTGGTTGCTGGCGCAAGTCACACCCGCCATTGACCCCACTGACGAGTTTGCCGACACACCAAAGCCCCGCGCTTTTGTGGAGCCCACCCGCGAAATCCAAGCCACTGTGGCCTGGATGGACGACGAGCCGCTGGTGTCCGGCCGCGTGTACCTCGCGCTGCACGGCCACCGCTGGATCAAGGCCAAGGTCAAACGCATCGTGCACAGCCTGGACATCAACACGCTGCAAGAGCACGATGCGACCGAAATAGCGCCCAACGCCATCGGCCATATCGAATTAGCGCTGCAAGAGCCCATTACCGCTTTACCCTACCTGGAAAGTCGGGTGCTGGGCGCGTTGATTTTGGTGGACACTGCCACCCACAAAACTTCGGGTGCACTGCTGCTGAATTGACCTAGCATTCATTCCCTTGTCGCTTTTGTGGCCCTGCTTTTTGGCAGGCTCCCAAAAGCCAATAAAATCATAGGGTTGGCGGTCTTGGTACCACCCTCTTTTTTCTCAAATTTCTAGAACTCCCCATGACCCATACCGTCACCGAAGCCTGTATCAAGTGCAAATACACCGATTGCGTGGACGTCTGCCCCGTAGATTGCTTCCGCGAAGGCCCCAACTTCCTCACCATCGACCCTGATGAGTGCATCGACTGCGCAGTGTGCATTCCCGAGTGCCCAGTGAACGCCATCTATGCCGAAGAAGACGTGCCCAAAGATCAGCAGCACATGACTGCCCTGAACGCAGAGCTGGCCAGGTTGTCCAGCTGGAAAAGTATCACCAAGCGCAAAGCCCCTCTACCCGATGCCGACGACTGGAAAGACAAGACAGGCAAGCTGTCCGAACTGCTGCGCTGACATGGAGCCGCGCGCTCCCATCGAAACCGATGCGCTGATCATCGGAGCGGGGCCAGCGGGGCTGTTTCAGGTCTTTCAGCTCGGACTGCTTGAAATCCGGTGCCATGTGATCGACGCACTGCCCTACGCGGGCGGCCAATGCGTTGAGCTGTATGGCGACAAGCCTATTTACGACATTCCCTCCGTGCCACTGTGCACGGGGCGCGAGCTGGTTAGCAACCTGCTGACGCAAATTGCTCCGTTCAAGGCGCAATTTCATTTTGGACAAACCGTCACCCAAATCGACAAGCAGGCAGATGGCAGGTTTGCAGTTGTCACCTCCCAAGGCACCGCATTTATTGCAAAAACCGTGTTCATTGCGGCAGGCGTCGGCGCATTTGCCCCTAAAAAACTCTCGGTGCCAGGTCTAGACGCTTTCGATAACCGCCAAGTTTTTCACCACGTTGAAAACGCAGCCAGTTTTGCGGGCAAGCACGTGGTCATTAACGGCGACAACGACACTGCGCTGGACTGGGCGCTCAAGCTCTGTGCGGGCCACGTGGACGGATTTGCCCACAAAGCCGCCAGCGTCACGCTGGTGCACCGTCGCGATGTGTTAACGGCCGCAGGCGATACGGTCGCGCAATTTCGCGCACTGGTCGACTCAGGTGCTATGCAGTTTGTGGTTGGGCAAATTACCGGCTTTGGCGCTGAAGCCGGCACTATGACTGCGCTGCACATCGCCCTACCCGACGCATCCACCCAAACATTGCCACTGGAGGCCTTGCTGGTGCTGCAAGGCCTGTCCCCCAAACTGGGACCCATTGCCAACTGGGGCCTAGACATGGAACGCCGCCAGTTGCGTGTAGACACCGAAAAATTTTCTACCAGCC
>JBEANP010000318.1:0-3167 GCA_041165385.1 Pseudomonadota bacterium
TGGAGAGCCAAGACGAAGCGGTGGCAAACATCTTGGCCGACAAGGTGGTGGCCGGTGACGTGGTGATCGTGCGCTACGAAGGCCCCAAGGGCGGCCCCGGCATGCAGGAGATGCTGTACCCCACCAGCTACATCAAGTCCAAAGGTTTGGGCAAAGCCTGTGCTTTGCTGACCGATGGCCGCTTCTCTGGCGGCACTTCAGGCCTGTCTATTGGCCACGCGTCGCCCGAAGCGGCTGCCGGTGGCGCAATTGGTCTGGTGCGCAATGGCGACCGTATACGTATCGACATTACTAATCGCAGTATCAACGTGCTGGTGTCGGATGAAGAATTGGCCAAGCGCCGTGTGGAACAGGACAAGCTGGGCTGGAAGCCCGCGCAGCCCCGTCGCCGCAAGGTGTCAGCCGCGCTAAAGGCCTATGCCAAGCTGGTAATGTCTGCTGACAAGGGTGCAGTGCGCGATTTGTCGCTGCTTGATTAAAACCTCACGTTCCGGGTCGTTACAGGCCTCGGGCGCAACTTTGCTTTCATGCTGATTCATCCTCAAATCGACCCGGTTGCGCTTCAACTCGGCCCGGTCGCCGTGCATTGGTACGGCCTGACTTACTTGGTGGCGTTTGGCCTGTTTATGTTCTTGGGCAGCCGCAGGCTGCGCCATACGCCGTATGCCGCTATGCGTGGTAAGGCCGCCTGGGCTTTTAAGGACGTGGAAGACATTTTGTTCTTGGGGGTGATGGGCGTGGTGCTTGGCGGGCGCATTGGATACTGTCTGTTTTACAAGCCCGGCTATTACGCCATGCACCCGCTGGAAGTGTTTTATGTGTGGCAGGGCGGCATGAGTTTTCATGGCGGCATGCTGGGGGTGACCGCATCCATGGTGTGGTTTGCATATTCGCGAGGCAAGTCATTTTGGGAGGTGGCTGACTTTGTCGCCCCATGCGTGCCAACAGGGTTGGCGTCTGGCAGAGTGGGTAACTTTATCAATGGCGAACTTTGGGGCCGCTTGGCCGACCCTGCGCTGCCCTGGGGCATGGTGTTTCAGGGTGCGGGTGATTTGCCGCGCCATCCGTCACAGGTGTACCAGTTCCTGATGGAAGGGCTGCTACTCTTCGCGTTGCTATGGTGGTATGCCAAAACAGCGCCTAAGCGGGGCCAGGTGGCAGCGGCTTTTTTGTTTGGCTACGGTGTGTTTCGCTTTATTGCCGAGTTTTTCCGTGAACCTGATGCACACCTGGGCTTGTTGGGCTTCGGTATGAGTATGGGTCAGTGGCTGTGCGTACCCATGATCGTCGGCGGACTGGGGCTGTGGGCGTGGGCTGGTCGCCAGCCCAAGCCTCGGGTGCTGCGCGGCTGAGCTCTTACGAAGTTTTCCTTGGCTTGGCTGGCTAAGAGCTAGGGTAATTCCTAATTTTATCGAGGTAGCACAACGCCTTAAAATTACCAGTAATTACCCATAATTACGTAAAATTACCAATCCAATCGGCTTCGTAAGACAGCACAACCCAACAACAACGATGCGCCTCGTTCACAACTCTCTGCACGACGACGTGGCCAATCAGCTGCGAGAGCGCATTTTTGGTGCGCAATTGGCACCCGGCAGCTTCATTGATGAAGCCCGTCTGTGCGAGGAAATGGCTATCTCCCGAACGCCTTTACGTGAGGCACTCAAGGTGTTGGCCGCTGAGGGTCTGGTGCGGCATGAGCCGCGCCGTGGAAGCTTCGTGAGCCAAGTTACCGAGCAAGACTTGGACGAAATTTTTCCCGTAATTGCAATGCTGGAAGGTCGCTGTGCCAATGAAGCCGCCGCCCATGCCAACGACGGTGACATTGCGGCTTTGGAAGCAATGCACCAACGCCTGCAAGCCCATGCAGACAGTAAAGACATTCAGGGCTACTATGCCGCCAACTTTGCCATTCATGAAGCCATCATCACTCTGGCCAATAACAAATGGCTGGCCCAAGTCATTGCTGATTTGCGCAAAATTTTGAAGCTGGCACGCTTGCAGCAGCTGCATGCGCCCGGCCGGTTGGAGCAAAGTTTGAACGAGCACATGGCGGTCTTTGCAGCCATCAAGGCGCGTGATGGCAACAGTGCCGATGCCGCCATGCGCACCCATTTGTTGCGACAGCGCGAAGCTTTGCGCGAACTCTCTCTTCATCAAAAAAGCAGGCTGCTCGCATGAACCAAGACTCATGGATCAGTCGCAGCGTAGCCCGCTGGAAACCTCGAACTTTTAAAAATAATGGGTCTGCAGCCCCGATTGAGAATGCGCAAATTGCTACTCATACGGTGGCGAATTCAAAATCCAACGTAGAAGTCACCGCACCACGCGCTACCCGAGAACGCCTGCAAGCTACCTTGGCACAAAAGGGCGAAGCGTTGTCGCCCCGTGCCCTGCGACGTGTTTTGCAAGAACTGCAAGCGGTCATTGATAGCCGCGTGAGCGAGGTAGAGGGCGGGCGACGTGCGGCTGCGCTAACCGCCTGGTACTTGGGTGCCACAACCGCGCGCAGGCATGACATGTGGTTGTTGATGAGCGAGCAGTTCATGGCCGATGCGCCCAAGGTCAAAGCGGCACAGGCGTTGTATGCCAAAGCGCTGGGAACACCCGATGAGGCGGCTGCCGAGGTGCAGTTCCGCCGGGCCACGGTATCGCCGCGCAGGCGCCTGTTGCAGCGTTTCAGTGCCAACCCCGGCGGCGTGGCTTTTTTAGTCGGGGTACGTGCCGAAATGCAGCCCTACCTGAAAACCGATAAGCGGTTGATGGCGCTGGACGTGGAGATGGAGTACATGTTCTCTACCTGGTTCGATGTTGGGTTTTTGGACCTGCGTCGCATCAGTTGGGATTCGCCTGCGTCTTTGATTGAAAAACTTATCAAATACGAGGCAGTGCACGACATCAAGAGCTGGGCGGATGTCAAAAACCGGCTCGATTCTGACCGCCGGTGCTACGGCTTCTTTCATCCCCGACTGCCAGAAGAGCCGTTGATTTTCGTAGAGGTGGCGCTGGTCGATGCCATGTCTGACTGCATCACGCCGCTGCTGGACGAGTCTGCTGACGCCGTGGATCTGAATACCGCCACCACCGCGATTTTTTACTCCATCAGCAACACGCAAGAGGGGCTGCGCGGTGTGAGTTTTGGCGATTCGCTGATCAAGCGCGTAGTA
>JBEANP010000319.1:0-3141 GCA_041165385.1 Pseudomonadota bacterium
CGGTACCGCACGCTGCGTTTGCCATTGGGCTAGCGGTGCTTGTTGCTCCCAGCGGCTGGTTGCTGCGCGTGGTGTCACCGTGGGCCACTGGGCTGCAAGTGCCACCGCCTTGGGCTAGCACCCAAGACCCGTGGGGTTTGGGGTTGATTGCGGTGCTGGTATTGAAAGAAATTCCGTTTCTGCTGTGGGCCGCCATGGCCCACTTGCAGCGCGCCGACATAGCGCAGCGGCTGCAGCGCGAGCTGCTGCTGTGCCACACCATGGGCTATAGCACCAAGCAAGCATGGTGGCGCGTGGGCTGGCCGCAACTTTTGCCAAACCTATATGGGCCACTAATTGCAGTACTGGCTTACGGGTTGACAGTGGTGGACGTAGCACTGGTGATTGGCCCTACCAATCCCCCCACTCTGGCTGTACTAGCGTGGCAGTGGCTGCAAGACGCAGATGCCGCGACCAATACACAAGGTGTGGCAGCTGCGTGGGTTTTGGCGGCGGTGGTGATTGTTGCGGCATGGGTAGGCTGGGCGGGCATGCGGTTGCCACTTTGGCGCACGCATTGGACACTTGGACTGCCAGCGAAGCCCAGACCAGCCATACCCATTAAATACCGCGTTAACGGTCATCGCACCCGCTGGCCGAGTGCATCACTTGCCTTGCTGTTGCTGGCCTACGCCGCTGTGTTGATGGCACTGGCATTGGGTAGCGTAATAGGCAGTTGGCCGTTTCCGTTGCTCCTGCCAGAGGATTTAACGTGGGAGGCCTGGAAGGCAGTGATGGCCAGCAGCGCAACAGTTAGCACGACTGTGTGGATCGGCCTGACCAGCAGCGCCACGGCATTGGTCATGGCCATGGCGTTGCTAGAGCTGGCGCCAAAACGTTGGGCCGCCCCCATGCAAGCTGTGTTGTATGTGCCACTGGTGCTGCCTGCGGTGTTGTGGACGATTGGTCTGCACCGGCTGGCCTTGGCATGGAATATCGATGCCAGCGGCTGGGGACTATGGCTGGCCCACACGCTATCAAACCTGCCCTATGTGGTGCTCGCACTGCAGGGGCCGTATACGGGGTTTGATGCACGCATGGCACTGGTGGCCTCAAGTCTGGGCCGCACACGTAGCGCTTTTTTGTTGCAGGTGAAGTGGCCGTTGCTGCGCGCTGCTTTGACCGCCAGCTTCGCTGTGGGTTTTGCGGTCAGTGTGGCGCAGTACTTGCCCACGTTGTATGTGGGTGCGGGCCGCTTTAACACCGTCACCACCGAGGCCGTTCAGCTGGCCGCTGGCGGGCAACGATCACTCGCTGCTGCGTACGCCTGGCTGCAATGGGCCTTGCCGGTGCTGGTGTTTGGTGTGGCAGCGTGGCTAGGCCGCGCGCGGCGGTTTGGTACTCTAAGCAGGTAATTTCCTCATCACATGACATTATCAATTCACGTGCGAGCGCTGCGCACTGTTTCCGCGGCCCTGATCGAAAACCTTAGCATCCACGTGCCCGGCGGGGCGATACACACGCTAATGGGCGGTAGTGGTTCGGGTAAATCATCATTACTGGCAGCGATCTGCGGCACTTTGGCACCGGGTTTGGTATTTGACGGTAGCGTGGAGCTCAACAGGCAAGCATTGGATGCACTGCCCACGCAAGCCCGCCGCGTGGGCATTTTGTTTCAAGATGACCTGTTGTTCGCCCATATGACGGTGCGTGAAAACCTGCTGTTCGCCACACCTGCGGGCCCGCAAGCAGCGCGCGAAACTGCAGTGCGGCAAGCGCTGACAGGCGTTGAAATGCTAGCCCACCTGCACGCCAACCCGGCCACGCTTTCGGGCGGCCAGCGTGCCCGCATATCCCTGGCACGCGCGCTGCTGGCACAACCCCACGCTCTGTTGCTAGACGAGCCATTTTCCAAGCTCGACGCAGACCTGCGCGTGCGCATGCGAGCATTGGTATTTGGCATGGTGGCTGCACGCGGCATACCTGCGCTGCTGGTTAGCCATGACGCGACGGACATTGCAGACGCAACACGCCTGACCACGCTGAATTCGATATGACACCCAACAACCCGTCGCTCAAAACCGCCCCCGCCTCAGGCCCCGCATCCACCGTTGTGCCTTTACTGGCATTGCTGGGCTCGGTAACGGCACTGGGCGTGGGCACTTCGCTGGCCAAACAACTTTTTCCACAAGTGGGCTCGCTAGGCACCACGGCGTTGCGGGTAGGGTTGTCGGCGCTATTGGTTTTGGCGATTTGGCGGCCGTGGCGTTGGGCACTATTACGCACCGATGCCCTGTCCCTGGTGCGCTACGGCGTGGCCATGGGCGCTATGAATTTGCTGTTTTACATGTCGCTGCGCACCATTCCCTTTGGGGTGGCCGTAGCGATAGAGTTTTCTGGGCCACTGGCAGTGGCCCTGTTTCACTCCCGCAAAGCCGTAGATTTTGGTTGGCTGGCCTTGGCCGCTGTAGGCTTGGGCCTGCTGTTGCCTCTGGGGCACGACGTGGCCAGCCTGGACGTAGTGGGCGTGCTGTACGCGCTGGCGGCTGCGGTGGCCTGGGCCGCTTACATTGTGTTTGGGAAACGGGTGGGGCATTTGCATGCGGGCCATTCAGTAGCGCTGGGCTTGTGTGTAGCTGCACTCACGGTGGTACCCATAGGCGTGTGGCACGCGGGCGCTGCGTTGTTGGACCCGCAGGTGTTGCTGTGGGGGCTGCTGGTGGCCGCCGTGTCCAGCGCCTTGCCCATCTCGCTTGACATGGTGGCCCTGAAACGGCTGCCGAAGCAGGCCTTTGGCATCATGACCAGCATGGAGCCCGCGGTGGCAGCGCTTTTGGGTTTATGGATGCTAGACGAACACTTAAGCGCGCAGCAATGTCTCGCCATTGTGCTCATCATGGCCGCAGCGGCTGGCAGCTCATTTACCGCCAGCCGAGAAAACTAGGCTGGGCAAAAATGCAGAGAGTGTTGTAATGTTTTTCAACCCCCAACGACCAACTTCCTTATGCACTCACATTCCACCCGCTTTCACCCCACTTCCTGGTGGGTCCGTATATTGAAAAACTTGGCGCTGGGCGCATTGATGGGTTGTAGCGTTGCCGCATTCGCGCAGGCTACGCCACTGGCTCTGGCCGTTGGCTCTACCTTGCAGCTTGCCGCCAC
>JBEANP010000320.1:0-3133 GCA_041165385.1 Pseudomonadota bacterium
ATTGCTATGGCAAAACTGTTTTTTCGTTACTCGGCCATGAACGCCGGTAAATCCACCTCACTGCTGCAAATAGCGCACAACTACGAAGAGCAAGGCCAGTGCGTGCTGCTTTACACCGCCAGCATTGACGACCGCAGCGGCACCGGCAAAATTGCGTCCCGCCTGGGCCTGCAGCGCCCCGCCCACGTGTTTGACGACTCCACCGATTTTTTGGCCCTGCTACGCGGCAAGCGCGAACTGGCCTGCGTGCTGATAGACGAGTCGCAGTTTTTGCAGCCCACCCAGGTGCGCGCGCTACACCAGGCCGCGCATACTTTCAACATTCCCATCATCTGCTTTGGCCTGCGGTCGGACTTTCAGGGCAAGCCGTTTCCGGGTGCCGCGTATTTGCTCACGCTGGCAGACGACATTGAAGAAATCAAAACCATCTGCGCCTGCGGCCGCAAAGCCACCATGAACGTGCGCTTTGATGGTCAAGGCCAGCGCGTTCACCAAGGAGAACAGGTGGACATTGGCGGTAATGGCAAATATGTGCAGGTGTGCGCGCGGTGTTTTTACCAAGAAAAAAATGGCATTTGAATGAAAAAGGCCTCTGAGTATCGCTACTTAGAGGCCTCTAAACTGTCTAATGGTCGGTGTGAAAGGATTCGAACCTTCGACCCCTTGCACCCCATGCAAGTGCGCTACCAGGCTGCGCCACACACCGAATGAGCCTCAAATTATAACCCTAGTCTGAATGCTCAGATGGTCACTTCGAGGGTCAGAAGTTCCCGGATTTCAAATAATTCACGCCGAAACTTCAGCAGCACACCTAAACCATCGTTAGGCACTTCGCTTAGGTCTTCTGGACTCTCAAAGTCGGCCATGTCGACATCTTCAATTTCCAGGACTTCGACGCCATCGAGCATCACTTCACCGCTGCGTTTTTTGTCGCGCTCGGATTGCAGCAACTCTTGCATCTTGTTGCGCGCACCACTGATAGTGAACCCTTGGTCATACAACAGATCGCGGATACGGCGAATCATCAGCACCTCGTGGTGCTGGTAGTAGCGGCGATTGCCACGGCGTTTCATGGGCCGCAGCTGCGTGAATTCTTGCTCCCAATACCGCAGCACATGCGGTTTTACGCCGCACAAATCCCCAACCTCACCGATAGTGAAATAACGTTTGGCAGGAATGGGAGGGAGAAGTTTCTCCATTGAAATCAATGCTATACGAAAGAAACCGCAGAGGTTACTCTAAGTTTTCGTAACGCGCAAAGACAGTTTGAGAAGCCTTTGCTTTTCGACAAAAAAATGTGGCTTAAATCACATTCATGACTTTGCCAGGTCTTGAATCTGCTCTTTAAGTTTGTGGCTGGCGTGGAACGTCACCACGCGACGCGCCTGAATAGGAATGGCTTCCCCTGTACGCGGGTTACGGCCTGGCCGCGGCGCCTTGGTGCGAATTTGAAAATTACCAAAACCAGAAATTTTCACGTCCGTGCCGTCCACCAAACTAACGGCAACTAAATCAAAAAACGCATCAATCATGTCCTTAGACTCGCGCTTGTTCAGGCCGATTTGCTCAAACAACAAGTCTGCCAGCTGCGCCTTGGTGAGCGCCGGGGTTTCCAGGCTTTCAACAGAAAAGTCCATGTTGTCTCGATTTTTTATTGGCTCTTGGCGGATCAAACGCGTTGGCGCGCGTTGAGGTCTTGTACCAGTTGATCAACAACAGCTTTCACTGCGCTTTCAATTTGGGCTTCGGTCAATGTCGCCTCGTCACTGTTGAGCGCAAGGCGCACTGCCAGGCTACGGTCGTTGGCGCCCTCTGTAATCACAGCGTCTTTGGCGTGTTTAGGGCGATACACGTCAAACAGTTTGGCATCGCGCAGCAGGTTTTGCGTGGGTGCAGCCCAGATGCTGGCCATCAACGCAGCGTGGGTAACTTCATCACCCACCACCACGGCGATGTCGCGCTGCACGTCCTGGAACTTGGCAACCGACTGAAACGCTGGCACCTGGGTGACCAACACAGCGTCTAGTGCTAGTTCGAACAACACGGGCGCCGAAGTCAGCTCGTAGCCTTGGCGCCACTTGGGGTGCAATTCGCCCACATGTCCAACTTCCTGGCCATTCACCAGTACTTTGGCGCAACGACCGGGGTGCATGGCGGGATGGCTTGCGGGCTGGAACTCGGCAACCAGTGGCAACAACAGAGTCTCGATGTCGCCTTTGACATCAAAGAAGTCTGCTGCCTGGTCTTTTTGGCCCCACTGAAGCAGGTTGGCAGACCCGCTGGCTAGACCGGCGATGCGCATGGGTTGATCAAACCCTTCGACCGTGGTGTCGGTACTCTTGACTTCGGAATCGCGCAAAAATACGCGTCCGATTTCAAACACGCGCACCCGAGGCGCTTTGCGGGCTTGGTTGAACTTCAAAACTTGTAGCAAAGAACCCAAGAGAGACGAGCGCATCACGCTCATTTGGCTGGCAATGGGGTTCAGTAATTTGATAGGGTTGGGGTTGGCGGCAAGCTCATGCTCCCAGCGCTCTTCCACAAAACTGAAGTTGATGGTTTCCTGGTAGCCAAGGGCCGCCATGGAACGGCGCACCGCGAACGGGCTGCGCTTGGCTTCGGGGCGGATTTTGGCGGTGATGGGGGCCAGCGGAGGCGTGTGTGGCAGGTTGTTGTACCCAACCATGCGCGCAACTTCTTCAATCAAGTCTTCTTCAATCTGCAAGTCAAACCGGTAAGCAGGCGGGACCACGGTCACGACACCAGTTTCGCTTCCATTCCCGCCGTTGGCTTGTGTAACGGGCAGGCCCAAGCGCTGCAAAGCATCCACACACTGTGCTTGTGTCAACGGCATACCGATGACCTTGACCGCGCGCGCTACACGCAGACTCACGGGGGCTGGAGCAGGCACACTGGGTTGCTGATCATCCACAGGGCCGCATGTCGTTTCGGGCGTACCGCAAATATCCAGAATGAGCTGGGTAATGCGCTCAATGTGGGCCACGGTTTCGCTGGGGTCTACGCCACGCTCAAAGCGGTGCCCAGCATCCGTAGAAAAGTTAAACCGGCGTGAGCGCCCGGCAATCGCCTTGGGCCACCAGAAAGCCGCTTCAACATAAATGTGTTGCGTGTC
>JBEANP010000321.1:0-3131 GCA_041165385.1 Pseudomonadota bacterium
TTTGGCGCACCCACCGGTTTTGCAGGCATGCTGGCCTCCCCCAAGTTGCCGGCGCGCACGGAGGTTGCGCTGCGCTTGGTGTCCTCGGCGGGCGAGGCCTTGCCTGCAGACCTTGGCGAACGCTTTACCAAGCACTTTGGTGTGGAAATCGTAGATGGCATTGGCTCTACAGAAATGTTGCACGTCTACCTCTCTAATGTCCCCGGCAAAGTGCGTTACGGCACCACGGGCTGGCCGGTACCCGGCTATTGCGTTGAGCTGCGAGGCGACGATGGCCGCCCAGTCCCTGACGGCGAAACTGGCGACCTGTTTGTGCAAGGCCCCAGCGCCGCGCTGCTGTACTGGAACAACCGCGACAAAACCCGCGAAACCTTCCAGGGCGCATGGACCAAAACCGGCGATAAATATGTACATAACCCAGATGGCACGTACACCTACAGTGGCCGCAGCGATGACATGCTCAAAGTCAGCGGCATCTATGTATCGCCCTTTGAAGTAGAGGCCACTCTGGTGCAGCACAGCGCGGTGCTGGAGGCCGCCGTGATTGGTGTAGCCGATGCTGAGGGCCTGACAAAAACCAAAGCCTATGTGGTTCTGAAGGTCGGTGCGGTTGCCGACGAAGCCGAACTCAAAGCCTTCGTGAAAGAGCGCTTGGCGCCCTACAAATACCCCCGCCAAATTGAGTTTGTAAACGAGCTGCCCAAGACAGCCACCGGCAAAATTCAGCGCTTCAAGCTACGCGAACGCGAGGTCTCTGGCGAATGAGCCCTGTTGCCGAATTTGTGAATGTGGATTGGTCCGGGCGCAATGTGCGCCTGGAGTACCAATGGCTGGCGCCTGAGCGCACGTCCGCGCCACTGATCATTTTCTTGCACGAGGGCTTGGGCTCGCTGTCCATGTGGCGCGACTTTCCAAAACAGTTGTGCGACGCAGTCGGTGCGCGCGGACTGGTGTACTCACGCCCCGGTTACGGGCAGTCCACCCCACGCGGTGCAGATGAAGTGTGGGGCACAGACTTTATGCACAAGCAAGCCCATATCGTGTTACCTGCTCTACTCCAAGCGCTGGGGATCGACGCAGAACAAACACCCCCTTGGTTGCTGGGCCACAGCGATGGCGGCTCCATCGCGCTGCTGTATGCAGCACAGTTTCCACGCAGCGTTGCAGGGCTGATACTGCTGGCACCCCACATCATGGTGGAAGACATTACGATAAAAAACATCGTCAAAGCGCGCGCCGCCTACGAGACCACCGATTTGCCCCAGCGCCTGGCCAAGCACCATGCCCAGCCCGACTCCGCATTTTGGGGCTGGAATCGGGTTTGGCTGAGCACCGAATTTCGCAGCTGGTCTATCGAGACCCATTTGCCAAAAATCACCTGCCCGGTGCTCGCCATCCAGGGATTGGACGACGAATATGGCACAGTACAGCAGGTCCACGGTATTGCACAGCGCGTACCGCAAACTAAAGTGTTGGAAATACCCCAATGCGGCCACTCCCCTCACCGGGATGCTCCGCAGCAAGTAATCAACGCCGTTTTTCATTGCATTCATAACCACCACTAAAAGGAGACATCCATGAAATTGCTTCACATCGCTTTGGTTGCTGCCACCGCAGTAGCCACCCCTTTGGCCATGGCCCAAAACACGGCCAAACTCAAAGTCGGTCTCATGCTGCCGTACACCGGCACCTTTGCAGCCCTGGGTAACGCCATTGAGAACGGCTTCAAGCTGTACGTGGCCGAGCAAGGCGGAAAAATTGGCGGCCGCGAGATTGAATACTTCAAAGTGGATGACGAGTCTGATCCATCCAAAGCCACCGACAACGTGAACAAACTGGTTAAGCGCGACCAGGTGGACGTACTGGTTGGCTCGGTGCACTCCGGCGTGGCCATGGCCATGGCAAAAGTGGCCAAAGATACGGGTACCACCCTCATCGTTCCTAATGCAGGTGCTGATGCAGTTACTGGCGTCATGTGCGCACCAAACATCTTCCGCAGCTCGTTTAGCAACTGGCAACCCGGCTACGCCATGGGCGAAGTAGTTGCCAAAAAGGGCCATAAAAAAGTAGTCACCATCACTTGGAAATACGCAGCGGGTGACGAAACCGTCAAAGGCTTTAAAGAAGCTTTCGAAAAAGGCGGCGGCACTGTGGTGAAGGAACTCAATCTGCCATTCCCCAACGTCGAGTTTCAAGCCCTGTTGACCGAAATTGCAGCCACCAAGCCTGATGCCGTGTTCACCTTCTTTGCCGGGGGCGGCGCTATCAAGTTCGTCAAAGACTACAACGCTGCGGGCCTGAAAAAGAACATCCCCTTGTACGGCTCGGGCTTCCTGACCGAAGGCACACTCGATGCCCAAGGTGCGGACGCCGATGGCCTGCTGACCGCCATGCATTACGCCGATGGACTGAACACACCGCGCGACAAATCGTTCCGCCTGGCTTATGCCAAAACCTACAAGTTGCAACCCGACGTTTACGCAGTGCAAGGCTATGACGCAGCGCAAATTTTGGGGGTAGGCCTGAAAGCGACCAACGGCGACATCACCAAGAAAGCCGACTTCTCTGCTGCGGTGGAAAAGAACAAGATCGACAGCCCGCGCGGCGCGTTCACCATGTCCAAAGCCCACAACCCGGTGCAAGATTTCTATGTGCGCCAAGTGAGCGACAAAGAAAACAAGCTGGTCAGCATTGGCAGTAAAGCACTGTCTGACCCCGCTCGCGGCTGCAAGATGTAACTGGCACCCATGGATTTCGTCACCTTCCTCATCCAGTGCTTGAACGCACTGCAGTACGGCCTGCTGCTGTTCCTGGTCGCCAGCGGCCTGACGCTGATCTTCGGCATCATGGGCGTGATCAACCTGGCGCATGGCAGCTTCTACATGATCGGTGCCTACATGGCATACGCCTTGGCTCCGATTGTGGGCGGCACCTTTGGCGGCGGTTTTTTTGCCACGCTGGCAGTGGGCGTGGTGCTGGCAGTCATCATGGGCTATGTGCTGGAGTGGGCGTTCTTTAGCTTCTTGTACGAGCGGGAACACTTGCAACAGGTATTGATGACCTACGGGCTCATTTTGGTGTTTGAGGAACTGCGCAGCTTGCTGGTGGGTGACGATTCTTATGGCGTGCAA
>JBEANP010000322.1:0-3112 GCA_041165385.1 Pseudomonadota bacterium
AGAGCGCAAGAGCGGTCAAGCGCACAGCTCTGGTGCGTGAGGGCAAACGTATAATCTCGCTTTACCACCTAACAGAACCTTTTTGGTTCGCCTGGACATGACCAAATTTGTCTTCGTCACTGGCGGTGTGGTGTCCTCCCTTGGCAAGGGAATCGCCTCAGCCTCCTTAGCTGCGATTCTGGAATCGCGGGGTCTCACAGTCACCCTCATCAAGCTAGACCCTTATCTCAACGTAGACCCCGGTACCATGTCGCCCCTGCAACATGGTGAAGTGTTTGTGACCGATGATGGTGCAGAAACTGATCTCGACTTAGGCCACTATGAGCGATTCATTGAATCGCGAATGCGCAAGGCCAATAATTTCACCACCGGTCAAATTTACAAAAGCGTGCTCGACAAAGAGCGCCGTGGCGACTATTTGGGCAAGACGGTCCAGGTCATTCCCCACGTCACCAATGAAATTCAAGAGTTCGTCAAACGCGGTGCGCGTTTTGGTGAAGCGGACGCGGTTGATGTGGCGATTGTCGAAATTGGCGGTACGGTAGGCGACATTGAGTCTCTGCCGTTCCTAGAAGCTGTGCGCCAAATGAGCCTCAAGCTTGGCCCTAACAATAGCGCTTTTGTGCATTTGAGTTATGTGCCTTGGATTGCCGCTGCAGGCGAACTAAAAACCAAACCCACCCAACACACGGCTAAGCAATTGCGCGAGATCGGCATTCAAGCCGATGCATTACTGTGCCGCGCGGACCGCCGCATTCCTGATGAAGAGCGGGCCAAAATTTCATTGTTTTCCAATGTGCCCGAATGGGGCGTGATCTCCATGTGGGACGTAGACACCATCTACAAAGTGCCCCGCATGCTGCACGAACAGGGGCTGGACGGCCTGATCTGCGACAAGCTGCGCCTGAACACACCGCCTGCCAACCTAAAGCGTTGGGATGAATTGGTGTACGAAACCGAACACCCCCAGGGCGAAGTCACCATCGCTATGGTGGGCAAGTATGTTGACCTGACTGACAGCTATAAGTCGGTTAACGAAGCCTTGCGCCACGCTGGTATGAAGAACCATGTGCGTGTAAAAATCGAGCACGTGGACTCGGAAACCATCGACAGCGCCAGCGTGAACCAGCTCGCCAAGTACGACGCCATTCTGGTGCCCGGCGGCTTTGGCAAGCGGGGCATTGAAGGCAAGATCACCACTGCCCGATTTGCCCGCGAAAACAAGGTGCCTTATCTCGGTATCTGCTTGGGCATGCAAGTGGCAACCATTGAATTTGCGCGGCATGTGGCCGGGCTTACCGGTGCCAACAGCACCGAGTTTGACCCCGAAAGCCCATACCCGGTTATTGCTCTGATCACCGAATGGAAAGACGCAGACGGCACTATCAAAACCCGCGATGCCAACTCTGACATGGGTGGCACTATGCGCTTGGGCGCACAGAGCTCAGACGTGACCGTTGGTAGCCTTGCGCACAGGATCTATGGCAACGTCGTAACTGAACGCCACCGCCACCGGTACGAAGCCAACGTTCACTACTTAGACCAACTTCGTGAAGCTGGCTTGGTGATTTCTGCTCTAACCCAACGCGAGCACCTCACCGAGATCGTTGAATTGCCACAAACAGTGCACCCCTGGTTTGTGGGCGTGCAGTTTCACCCGGAATTTAAATCTACACCTTGGAATGGACACCCCTTGTTCAATGCCTTCGTCAAAGCAGCGCTGGACCACCAGTCTGCTGGTAAAAATCTGAAAGCGGTAGCCTGATGAAATTGTGCGGCTTTGATATTGGCTTGGATCAAAAGTTTTTTTTGATTGCCGGCCCCTGCGTGATCGAGTCCGAGCAGCTCCAAATGGACACCGCGGGCACACTCAAAGAAATTACCAGTGCATTGGGCATTCCATTCATTTTCAAAAGCAGCTTTGACAAGGCCAACCGTTCCAGCGGTGGTACGTTTCGTGGCCCTGGCATCGACAAAGGTTTGGAAATACTGGCCAAGGTGAAACGTGAATTGGGTGTCCCGGTTTTGACCGATGTGCACTCTGAGGAGCAAATCGCGCAAGTTGCCTCAGTAGTCGACGTGTTGCAAACGCCCGCGTTTTTGTGCCGCCAAACCGACTTTATTCGTGCGGTGGCACAAAGCGGCAAGCCTGTGAACATCAAAAAAGGGCAGTTTTTGGCCCCGCATGACATGAAAAATGTCATCGATAAAGCCCGTGCAGCTGCCAGAGAAGCCGGCCTGCCCGAAGACAACTTCATGGCGTGCGAACGCGGCGCCAGCTTTGGCTATAACAATTTGGTGAGCGATATGCGCAGCCTGACCATCATGCGAGAAACCGGTGCGCCTGTGGTCTTTGATGCCACTCACTCTGTGCAATTGCCCGGTGGACAAGGCACCAGCAGTGGTGGCCAGCGTGAAATGGTGCCTGTGCTGGCGCGCGCTGCGGTAGCGGTAGGTGTGGCAGGTCTCTTCATGGAAACCCATCCAGACCCATCCAAAGCGATGAGTGATGGCCCCAATGCCGTGCCACTGAAACACATGCGCGCATTGCTTGAGACCTTGGTTGCACTAGATTACGTAACCAAAAAAAATCCGTTCCTGGAAAACAATTTCCAGTAACTGCGTACATCATGCAGTTTGTCTTTTTTGTCTTTGTGTTTTTGAACTAGAAAGAAATCGAATGAGCGCTATTGTTGATATCGTCGGTCGTGAAATTTTGGATTCGCGCGGTAACCCCACCGTGGAGTGCGATGTATTGTTGGAGTCTGGCACCATGGGCCGCGCAGCGGTACCCTCTGGTGCGTCCACCGGTTCGCGCGAAGCTATTGAGCTGCGTGATGGTGACAAAACACGCTACTTAGGCAAAGGTGTTTTGAAGGCCGTTGAGCACATCAACACCGAAATTTCTGAAGCCGTTTTGGGTCTGGATGCTTCTGAGCAAGCCTTCTTGGACAAAACTTTGATTGACCTTGACGGTACCGAAAACAAATCTCGCCTAGGTGCCAATGCCATGCTAGCAGTATCTATGGCTGTAGCACGTGCCGCGGCTGAGGAGGCTGGCCTGCCCCTGTACCGCTACTTTGGCGGTATGGGTGCGGTGCAAATGCCTGTG
>JBEANP010000323.1:0-3102 GCA_041165385.1 Pseudomonadota bacterium
CCTGGCCCGCGCTTTTGTGCTCAGTGGTTGGCGCTCGGTGCGGTTTAACTTTCGCGGTATCGGTAAAAGCGAAGGCAGTTACGACGAAGGACGCGGTGAGTTGCAAGACATGCAAGCAACGATTGCCTACTTTGCGCCAGAAGGCGCATTGGCCTTGGCAGGGTTTTCGTTCGGCTCCTTTGTGACTAGCCACGCGGTACAGGCATTGGGCCCTGCACGCACGCCCGAAAAGTTGGTGCTGGTGGGTACTGCCGCTACCCGCTTTCAGGTGGCACCCATTCCCCCGGAGTTGCACAGCCGTACCTTGGTGGTTCATGGCGAAGTGGACGACACCGTGCCGCTGGCCGACGTGTTGAACTGGGCGCGCCCCCAAATCCTGCCAGTCACTGTGATCCCCGGGGTAGAGCACTTCTTTCATGGACAATTGCCCCTTTTGCGCAGCCTGGTAGTCCGCCACCTGAATGCGCCTCTCGTTTAGCTTCACTCTTCCCCACCCCCCAAATGAAATCATTTTTAGCCGCTCTTGTGGCCACCGTGTGCCTGACTGTTTCTGCACAAACGCCGCAGCCACCGGAAATTGCCGCGCGTTCTTTTATGTTGCTGGATGTGACCGCCAACCAAATACTGGCCGCCAAAGACATCGACTCAGCGCTGGAGCCTGCATCTCTTACCAAGTTAATGACGGCCTATTTGGTGTTTGATGCGTTGCGCTCCAAAAAAATAGACCTCAAGCAAGCCTTGCCGGTCAGCGAGCGCGCGTGGAAAATGCCAGGCTCCCGCATGTTTATCGACCCCAAGATGCAGGTACCGGTGGAAGATCTGATCAAAGGCATGATTGTGCAAAGCGGCAACGATGCCACCATGGCGTTGGCTGAAGGTGTGGGCGGATCTGCCGAGCGGTTCGTGCAAATGATGAACGAGCAAGCCAAAGCCCTAGGCATGAAATCCACCGGTTATAAAAACCCAGAGGGGCTGACCGAAGCCGGCCACATCACCACAGCGCGCGACCTGAGTGTGCTGGCCACCCGCCTGATGAGCGACTTTCCCGACTATGTGGGCTTTTACGCCATTAAAAAGTACCGTTACCCCGGCACCCCCGCAGCCAACGACAGCAATCGCAATCTTCTGCTGTTTCGTGACCCCACCGTGGACGGCCTGAAAACCGGCCATACCGACGCGGCCGGCTACTGCATGGTAGCTACCGCCAAGCGGGATTATCCTAATTTGGTATCCGCGGGCGCCCCTGCGGGCAGCCCGTCGGCCACCGGTAGTCGCCGTCTGTTGTCGATTGTGTTGGGCGCATCCAGCGAAAACTCTCGTGCCAGCGAGTCGCAGAAACTGTTGAACTGGGGATACACCGCTTACGAACCAGTCAAGTTGTTCGATGCGGATCAGGCTGTGGCTACGCCAAAAGTATGGAAAGGCGCTGCATCCACCGTGAAACTGGGTCGCCCCCAAGCGATTGTGATTGCAGTACCTGCAGGTACGGCCACCAAAATCAAGACAGAAGTCGTACGCACAGAACCATTGGTGGCACCCTTGATCAAGGGCCAAGCCATAGCCATGCTACACGTTACCTCAGGTGATCAAACGCTGGTCGATGTACCTTTACTGGCGCTTGATGCCGTAGAGCAGGCGGGCATTTTGGGTCGTACGTGGGACTCATTGCGCCTTTGGATCAAGTAGTCGTGCAACTAGCCTTGCGGGAACCCAACCCGTCTGCTACATTAGAAGGCTTTTCGGAAATTCCGAAGAGATTCACGTTTTCGTACTAATTTCAAACGTTTAGGGACGTTTTATCAATGCCAACCATTAACCAGCTCGTGCGTCAAGGCCGTGAGGTCGAGACCATCAAGTCGAAGAGCCCTGCTATGCAGAACTCTCCGCAGCGTCGCGGTGTGTGCACTCGTGTGTACACCACAACGCCTAAAAAACCTAACTCCGCTCTGCGTAAAGTTGCCAAAGTGCGCTTGACCAACGGTTTTGAGGTGATTTCCTACATCGGCGGCGAAGGCCACAACCTGCAAGAACACAGCGTAGTGCTGGTTCGCGGCGGTCGTGTCAAGGACTTGCCCGGTGTGCGTTACCACATCGTGCGCGGCTCGCTCGATTTGCAAGGCGTGAAAGATCGCAAGCAGTCTCGCTCCAAGTACGGGGCTAAAAAGCCAAAGGCTAAATAAATTGACCTGAATCCAAGGCTGTAGAGCACTGGAATCGAAAAATACAAGGTGTTTATTTCCCGCGTGGCGCGGTAAATGAACGAAGTGACCCAATGTTCGGGTCGAGTAAGTGAGAGTCTTATTGAATAACTCTCGCGGTGCCTGTAAAGGCGCCAACTGAAGCAAAGAGGTGAAAAAATGCCACGTCGTCGCGAAGTCCCTAAACGTGAAATCCTGCCGGATCCTAAGTTCGGCAATGTAGAGCTGTCTAAATTCATGAACGTGATCATGGAAGGCGGCAAAAAAGCAGTTGCAGAGCGCATTATTTATGGCGCCTTGGAATTGATTGCTAAAAAACACCCTGACAAAGACCCAGTGGAGGCTTTCAGCGTTGCTATTAACAACGTGAAGCCTATGGTCGAGGTGAAGTCCCGCCGCGTTGGTGGTGCAAATTACCAAGTGCCTGTTGAAGTGCGTCCAGTTCGTCGCTTGGCTTTGTCTATGCGTTGGATTAAAGAAGCTGCTCGTAAGCGCGGCGAAAAATCCATGGCACAGCGTTTGGCCAATGAAATGCTGGAAGCTACCGAAGGTCGTGGCGGCGCCATGAAGAAGCGTGACGAAGTTCACCGCATGGCTGAAGCCAACAAGGCTTTCTCCCACTTCCGCTTTTAAGAGGCGGCTACTGCGCGGCGTTTATGCGTCGTTGCGTCGGCTTGCCGTGCTGTTAGCACTGTCATCGCCGACGCGCCTAGCCTAAACGACGCTCGCTACGCCGCGTTGTGCGCGTAGCGTCTGAAGACATATACCCCAGATCAAACAAGGATCCATCATGGCTCGCACTACCCCCATTGAGCGCTATCGCAACATTGGCATTTCCGCGCACATCGACGCTGGTAAAACCACCACGACCGAGCGTATTCTTTTTTATACCGGCGTGAACCAC
>JBEANP010000324.1:0-3069 GCA_041165385.1 Pseudomonadota bacterium
CCCACTGTTTTGCAGGACATGGACGTCTGGCTGTTGGTCGAGGGCACGCACCGGCGCCCCTACGAGTGCATGGGCGCGCATCTGACCCAAAGTCTAGGTGTCGATGGTGTTAGCTTTTCTGTGTGGGCGCCTAACGCCAAACGTGTAGCGATAGTAGGCAGCTTTAACCACTGGGATGGGCGCAAACACCCCATGCGATTGCGCCAAGAGTGTGGTGTCTGGGAGCTATTTGTTCCTGGGGCAGTGCAAGGCGATTTATATAAGTACCAAGTGTGGGGTGCCGATGGCGCCACCGTATTAAAGGCAGATCCCTTTGCTTTTTTCGCTCAGTTGCGTCCAGAAACTGCCAGCGTAGTGCACCCTTTGCCAGATTTTGTACCCATGCGCGCTGATCGGGTGCAAGCCAATGCATTTGACCAATCCATGAGCATTTATGAAGTGCATTTGGGATCGTGGCGAAAAGCAGAAGGTTGGCGCTGGCTTAGCTACCGTGAGTTGGCTGAAACCTTGGTGCCGTACGTTAGAGATATGGGATTTACCCATTTGGAACTGTTGCCCATAAGCGAACATCCATTCGATGGTTCATGGGGCTATCAACCCATAGGCATGTTTGCGCCGACATCACGTTTTGGCACACCGGAGGATTTTAAATATTTTGTAGATGCCGCGCATGATGCAGGTTTGGGTGTGATTTTGGATTGGGTACCCGCACATTTTCCCAGTGACGCGCATGGGTTAGCAAAATTTGATGGTACTCACTTGTATGAGTATGCAGACCCTAAAGAGGGATTTCATCAGGACTGGAATACGCTGATCTATAACTTTGGACGCACCGAAGTTCGCAATTACTTGGTTAGCAACGCCTTGTATTGGCTGGAGCGTTTCGGTGTTGATGGTTTGCGTGTGGATGCTGTCGCATCTATGTTGTACCGAGATTACAGCCGCCCCGAAGGTCAATGGATACCCAATAAACACGGTGGCCGTGAAAATTTGGAAGCGATCGAATTTTTGCGCCGAATGAATCACACCATTGGTACGGAGCGTCCTGGCGCAATTACGCTGGCAGAAGAGTCCACTGCTTTTCCTGGTGTAAGTCGACCGCCAGGAGCTGATATGCAGAGCGGCGGCTTGGGGTTCCATTACAAATGGAATATGGGTTGGATGCATGACACGCTTCAGTACACGGGCATGGATCCAGTGCACAGGCGCCACCATCACAATAAATTGACATTCGGTTTGATGTATGCGTTCACCGAAAATTTTGTCTTGCCACTTTCACATGACGAAGTGGTACACGGCAAGGGTTCTATGTTGGCCAGAATGCCTGGCGATGGGTGGCAACGTTTTGCAAATTTGCGAGCACTGTATGGTTTTATGTGGGCGTATCCAGGCAAAAAATTGCTGTTCATGGGATGCGAGTTTGGACAGCCGACTGAGTGGGCAGATGGTTCGGAATTGTCGTGGGGGCTGACTGATGCGCCAGCTCATGCAGGGCTGCAGCGTCTAGTGCGCGATTTGAACTTGACCTACCAAGCCCATGCCCCCCTGCACGAGCAAGATGTCAATCCGGCGGGCTTCGAGTGGATTGCACATGGTGATGCCGCTCAATCTGTCGTGTCGTTTATTCGATGGTCTAAGCGTGGGCAGCCTGTGGTCGTTGTTTGCAATTTCACACCAGTCCCACGAGCACACTACCGGATTGGCATGCCAATTGCTGGTGGATGGGTAGAGATTTTCAACACAGATAACCATGTATACGGTGGTAGTGGAGTGTTCAGTCAAACTGGTGGTACGCAGGCAATTGAGTCTCACCGGCAGACACAGTCGCTAGTATTGACTCTTCCGCCGCTCTCTTGCGTTATGTTGGCACCAGCTACACCAAAGGGATAAAAAATTTGTGACTCAATTGGGGCCCAATACAACCGTTGCGTCATTGCTGCCCGGTCATGCCCAAGTACTGGGTGCGCATGTAGAAGACGGCGGGGTTAATTTTGCGCTGATCGCTCCCAATGCCGTTGCGGTAGATTTATGTCTATTCGATAAAGCCGGCACTTTGGAGACACAACGGCTTAGCCTGCCCAATCAAACGCATGGAATATGGCATGGGTTCCTACCAAACGCACAAACGGGGCTTCTATATGGTTGGCGTGTGCATGGGCCATGGAATCCGCAGTTGGGGCAGCGGTTCAACGCAAATAAACTGCTTCTAGACCCCTTTGCAAAAGAAGTTTTCGGTGTTTACGATGGTGATGAAATTCATCTAGGGCACCTCGTCAGCGATCCATCGCAACCTGACTTGCGCGATAACGGTGCCAGTGCACTGAAGGCGCGGGTTCTAGCCGAATTGCCCGTTGCGTCCGTGCGCATGCCGAGAGTCTGTCCGTCGCAGCGGATCATTTATGAAATGCACACCAAAGGGTTTACCGCCCTCAATTCGGCAATCCCTGCAGAGTTGCGTGGTACCTACGCGGGTTTGGCACATTCGTCAGCTATCGACTACCTTACTACCCTTGGCATCACGTCGGTAAGTTTGATGCCTGTGGCGCACCGCGTGGACGAAAAGAGGCTGTTGACCTTGGGCCTTTCCAACTATTGGGGCTACAACCCCATTGCATGGAGCGCACCCGAGACACGCTATGCAAGCCGTGTTGCCCAACCTGACGGACAGAAGTATGGCGATGTACGCTTAGAGTTTCGCTCTACAGTGGATGCGTTACACGCAGCAGGCATTGAGGTTTTGCTAGACGTTGTATATAACCACAGCGGCGAGACTGATGAGTGGGGGCCAACCTTAAGTTTGCGGGGCATTGACAATGCCACTTACTACCATCTTGACCCTAAGGACTTGAGTAAGTACATCAATTGGACGGGCTGTGGAAATTGCTTGAATGTTGCCAACCCGCTTGTGCTGCGTATGGTTATGGATAGCCTGCGTCAATGGGTAAAAGAGTTTGGCGTGGATGGTTTCAGATTCGATCTAGCCCCTGTCATGGCCAGAACGGGCATAAATCAGGGAGGGCAATTCAATCCCCTTGCACCATTGTTAATGGCCATTTCACAAGACCCGGT
>JBEANP010000325.1:0-3029 GCA_041165385.1 Pseudomonadota bacterium
AGTGGCTACCGCGCGGTGCCTGCCAACGATGTATTTGCCAGCGAGCGCCGTAAGGTGGAAACCCGCCAGGCCCTGTGGCGCTGGTTGGTGGCGGGGCTGTGCATGATGCAGGTCATGATGTACGCCTACCCGGCCTACGTAGCTCGCGGGCTGGACTTGACGGCCGAAATGGAAGCCTTGCTGCGCTGGGCTTCGTGGGTATTGACGCTGCCGGTGATGCTGTTTTCTTGCGGGCCTTTTTTTCGCAATGCGCTGCGCGATGTTCGCCAAGGGCGCGTCAGCATGGACTTGCCTGTGGCGCTGGGTATTGGTATTACCTTCATCATGAGTTCGGTGGGTACTTTTGAGCCACAGGGTACTTTTGGTCGCGAGGTGTACTTTGACTCGCTCACCATGTTTGTGTTCTTTTTGCTTACTGGGCGCTGGTTAGAGCTGCGTCTGCGCGACCGCACTGCAGGCGCGTTAGAGGCGCTGATGAACCGCGTGCCCGACAGTGTGGAGCGTGTGTGTTCCAACGGTGCGTTTGAGCGGGTCGCGGTGCGTCGCTTGGTGGTGGGTGATGTGGTGCGTGTGCAGCCTGGTGAGGCGTTTGCTGCCGATGGCGTAGTGGAGCAGGGCAGCACGCTGGTGGACGAGGCCTTGCTCACCGGCGAGTCACGCCCTTTGTCGCGCGCGGTAGGTGACGAGGTGGTTGCGGGTAGCCACAACCTGAACGCCACCGTGCAGGTGCGGGTTAGCCGGGTGGGCACCCAAACCCGGTTTTCCCAAATTGTGGCCCTGATGGAAAGCGCATCCACCAGCAAGCCGCAGGTGGCCCAGTTGGCAGACCGGCTGGCCAAACCGTTTTTGGTGGGTGTGCTGGTGGCTGCGGGTGGGGCCGCTGCTTGGTGGTGGGGTCAAGACCCAGGACATGCTTTGATGGTGGCGGTTTCGGTGCTGGTTGTGACCTGCCCTTGCGCTTTATCGTTGGCAACGCCGGCTGCCATGTTGGCTTGCGCCGGGGCTTTAGCGCGCGGGGGAGTTATGGTGCGCAATTTGCAAGCCTTGGAAGCGCTGGCCAAGGTGGACACCGTGGTGTTTGACAAAACCGGTACCCTCACGCGCGACGGCATGGCGCTGACCCATATTGACGTGCGTACTGGCACTATGCCGGCCCATGCGCTGGCCTTGGCGGCGGCCTTGGCGCAGCACTCACTGCATCCGCTGTCTCGCGCTTTGGTGCAAGCGGCAGCTTCTCGCATGGTTAGTGCCGATTGCGACAGCGTGGTCGAGTCTGCCGGACAGGGCTTGTGTGGGCAAGTACGCAATGGCGATGGCAGTGGCAGTGAAATTCGTCTTGGCTCTGCTGCCTTTTGCGGGGTGGCACACAGCCAAGCCCCCAACGTACAAGTTCACTTGGCCGATGCCCAAGGTTGGCTTGCCACCTTTTCGCTCGAAGAAGATGTGCGTCCAGATGCGCAGCAAGCCGTTGCAGCCCTGCAGTCCGCCGGGCTTGGCGTCTACCTGTTGTCTGGTGACAGCGGGGACTCGGTGAAACACATTGCGCAGCAAGTCGGAATTTTGCAAGCCCGTGGTGGCTGCACACCCGGCGACAAACTGCAAGCGCTGCAAGCGCTGCAAGCCCAGGGGCACATCGTCGCCATGGTGGGCGATGGGCTCAACGATGGCCCCGTGTTGGCGGGGGCCCATGTGTCCTTTGCCTTCGGGCAAGCTGTTCCACTGGCACAGGCGCAAGCCGATTTTGTTGTGATGGGCAATACGCTGCAAAGCGTCGTGCAGTCTGTGCGCTTGGCGCGCGACACCATGCGCGTCGTTCGTCAAAATCTTTGGTGGGCCTTGTTCTACAACGCCGCTTGCGTGCCACTGGCCGTGCTGGGGTGGTTGCCTGCTTGGCTGGCGGGTTTGGGCATGGCTACCAGTTCTTTGGCCGTGGTGTTGAACGCGCTGCGTTTGTCAAAAAATAGGCCTGGGCTAACGGTAGCCCAATGCTAGGAGTTGTTATGGAAATCTTGTATTTACTCATTCCCCTGTCAGTAGTTTTGGTTTTTTTTATCTTGGGCGGCCTCTGGTGGGCCATTGATAGAGGTCAATTTGAAGATATCGAGGCGGAAGGCGCACGAATTTTGAAAGACTAGCGAAAGCTTTCTGAACAAATTTAAGGTTTGTGGTTCGCAGTTGATATTCATCAAGCCAATAAGAGCTTTGTCGGCTGACACTTGGCCCAGAGTCATCTAAGAAGAGGTAAATATGGCATTTCCAAATCAGCAAGCTACGACGTACAACGACACCGTTGTGCGTCAATTCACCATCATGACGGTGGTCTGGGGGGTTGTGGGTATGTTGGTGGGCGTGATCATCGCCGCCCAACTGGCCTGGCCCGAGTTGAACCTGGGCATACCATGGCTCAGCTACGGGCGCCTGCGTCCACTGCACACCAACGCAGTGATTTTTGCGTTTGGTGGCTGTGCCTTGTTTGCAACCGTGTATTACGTAGTGCAGCGCACCTGCCAAGTGCGACTGTTCAGCGACAAGCTGGCGGCTTTTACGTTTTGGGGCTGGCAAATCGTCATTCTCTCAGCGGCCATTTCATTACCTTTGGGTTACACCACAGGCAAAGAGTACGCGGAGCTGGAGTGGCCCATAGATATTTTGATCACACTGATCTGGGTGGCCTATGCCGTGGTGTTTTTCGGTACCGTAGGCACCCGCAAGGTGCGCCACATTTACGTGGCCAACTGGTTCTTTGGTGCATTCATCATTGCGGTGGCCATTTTGCACATCGTCAACAGTGCTGAAATTCCTGCGGGCATGTTCAAGTCGTACTCCGCCTACGCGGGCGTGCAAGACGCAATGGTGCAGTGGTGGTATGGCCACAATGCGGTGGGCTTCTTTTTGACCGCAGCGTTCCTGGGCATGATGTATTACTTCATCCCCAAGCAAGCGGGCCGTCCTGTGTACAGCTACCGCTTGTCTATTGTTCATTTTTGGGCGCTGATATTCACTTACATGTGGGCGGGCCCGCACCACTT
>JBEANP010000326.1:0-3020 GCA_041165385.1 Pseudomonadota bacterium
CACCTCCATGATGTCCCGCATGAAGGAGCTCGAAGACGAGAACCGGCGCCTCAAGAAGATGTATTTGGAGGAGAAACTCAAGGCGGAGATCGCCAACGAGTACCTTGCAAAAAAGTAGCCCGGCCGTCTCGCAGACGCGAGATGGCCAAAGAAGTTGTGCAGCAGCGTGGGCTTGCTGTTCGGCTGGCCTGTGCAGTCTTCTCCATCAGCGAGTCCTGCTACCGCTACGAGTCCAAGCAAAACGCTGAGAACGAAGAGATTGCCAACTGGCTGATCCGCCTGACAGATAACCACCGCAATTGGGGATTTGGTCTGTGCTACTTGTACCTGCGCAACGTGAAGAACTACGGCTGGAATCACAAGCGTGTGTACCGCATCTACCGGGAGCTGGAGCTCAACCTGCGCATCAAGCCCAGGAAGCGCCTGGTGCGCGAGAAGCCTGAGCCTTTGGCGGTGCCACAGGCCATCAATCAAGTCTGGTCGATGGACTTCATGCACGACAAGCTCGAAGACGGCAGGAACCTGCGGCTGTTCAATGTCATTGATGACTTCAACCGCGAGGCGCTGGGCATCGAGGTGGACTTCTCACTGCCATCAGAGCGGGTGATCCGGGCCTTGAAGCAGATCATTTCCTGGCGCGGCAAGCCTGTGGTGATTCGGTGCGACAACGGGCCGGAGAACATCAGCGGCACGATCCAGAACTGGGCCAAGGAATGGGGGATCCGGTTTGAGTACATTCAGCCAGGCAAGCCACAGCAGAACGCTTATGTCGAGCGGTTCAACAGGACGGTTCGCTACGAATGGCTATCCCAGTATTACTGGTCCAGTATTGGAGAAGTTCAGGACTTCGCCACCAAGTGGATGTGGTCCTACAATCACGACCGTCCGAATATGGCCCTGGGCGGTTTCACCCCAAAGCAGCATCTGGCCATGGCTGCATAACTGTTCTGCTTCTCAGGTCAGTGGAAATTGGGGGGATTGCCCATTCTTCAAACATTTTTTCAGGCGATTAAAGAATAGACTTTAAAGCGGGTTAAGCCGCTCCGACACCTCAATTAACGCTACGGCCATCGCAATTTGCACCGACGACGTTTGTTTGCACTTAAGTCAAATCGAGCTTGACGACCGACTATCGACCTAACCGGGTATGGTGAATTACACGGTTAGGACCACCCTCCCACTGAGGACACTTTCGGTACAATTCCCCACAGCGCCAATTTGCTCCAGCTTGCGGGCGCTCTATAAATGCAGCTAAAGACGGACCGACACCAGCACCCGGCCTCGTTTTTTGCGAAGCCGGGTTTTTTATTGGGTTTTGGGTGCTGGTAAGACGGGTTTGCCATGAGTTTGATAGCCACTGCACAAAGCATGCACTTCGACGCAGCTCTGCCTTTGCAGAGCGGTGCGTCCATCCGCGACTACGCCTTGAGTTACGAGACCTACGGCACTTTGAACGCCAAGCGCTCCAACGCCGTGTTGATTTGCCACGCGCTCAACGCCTCGCACCACGTGGCCGGCGTGTACGCGGGCCAGGACAAGAGCGAGGGCTGGTGGGACAACATGATTGGCCCCGGCAAGCCGGTGGACACCAACCGTTTTTTTGTGATTGGCGTGAACAACCTGGGCTCTTGCTTTGGCTCGACCGGGCCTATGCACGTGAACCCGGACTCTGCTTCGGGCCAGGTCTATGGCGCTGACTTTCCGGTGGTGACGGTGGAAGACTGGGTGGACGCACAAGCACGACTGCTGGATGCCTTGGGCATAGTCAAACTGGCCGCGGTTATGGGCGGCAGCTTGGGCGGCATGCAGGCCTTGAGTTGGACGCTGCGTTACCCCGAGCGCGTGGCCCACGCGGTAGTGGTGGCCAGCGCGCCCAACCTCACGGCCGAGAACATAGCCTTCAACGAAGTGGCGCGCCGCGCCATCGTGACCGACCCTGACTTTCATGGTGGGCATTTTTACCAGCATGGCGTCATTCCCAAACGCGGCCTGCGCATCGCCCGCATGATTGGGCACATCACGTATTTGAGCGACGATGTGATGAACGAGAAGTTCGGACGCAAGCTGAGAGACGCGGTGGCCGCGACCTTGAGCGCCGCTGGACAGCCCCAAGGCGCGAGGGAGCCATTGGGGGCCTATAAGTACAGCACGCAAGACGTGGAGTTTCAAATCGAGAGCTACCTGCGCTACCAGGGCGACAAATTTGCCGAGTACTTTGACGCCAACACCTACTTGCTGATCACCCGCGCGCTGGACTACTTTGACCCCGCGCGCCACTTTGGCGGCGACCTGAGCCAGGCGCTGGCAGCGGCGCAGTGCAAGTTTTTACTGGTGAGCTTTACCACCGACTGGCGCTTCAGCCCCAAACGCAGCCGCGAGATTGTTAAAGCCTTGCTCGACAACAAGCGCGATGTGAGCTATGCCGAGATTGACGCACCCCACGGACATGATGCCTTTTTGCTCGATGACGCCCGCTACATGGGCGTAGTCAGCTCTTATTTTAATAGCATTTCTAAAAGTTTGGAGGCATCCAAATGAGCACCACGGCTATTCAACAAGCCCTTGCCGAACTGGTGCCCATGGGCGCCCGCGTGCTTGACTTGGGCTGCGGCGACGGCGCCATGCTGGAGCACCTGCAACGCACCCGGGGCTGCACTGGCTACGGCGTGGAAATTGACGATGCCAATGTGCTCAAGTGCGTCAAGCGCGGCGTCAATGTCATTCAGCTCAACCTGGACGAAGGCCTGGCGCTGTTTGGCGACGCATCGTTTGACGTGGTGCTGCAGATTGACACCTTGCAACACCTGCGCAATGCCGAAGTCATGCTGCGCGAGACCGTACGCGTGGGGCGGCTGGGCATCGTGGCCTTCCCCAATTTTGCGCACTGGCCCAATCGCCTGAGCATTCTGCAAGGCCGCATGCCAGTGACCAAGCGCCTGCCCTACCAGTGGTACGACACGCCCAATATCCGCGTGGGCACCCACGCGGACTTGGCCACACTGGCACACCGCAGTGGCCTC